>DAOUHE010000160.1:0-1852 GCA_034428715.1 Dehalococcoidia bacterium
ACCGCCTTCGGCCAATGCAAAAACCGGACTGGGCAACGTTTAGCGTCCATCTTGCTGCGCGAATGCAAAAGTGCTTTGAAGTCGGTATCTGCCACGGGGCGGTACTCAATAGAAACCCCAGGGCGGTCCCCTATGGCCTTCAACACCATGGGCAAGGGCATAGAGCCAGTAACGATGATGTGAGCATCATAGGTGTACTGTGGGCTGCGCGTAATCACTTGTGCGCGTCGTACCGGCCCCAACTGCTTACCAATGGCAGTAATCAACTTTTGAGCATCCGCGGGTGTGCTGCGGTCAATGCCCACGATCGCCAGCTGGACTTTCCCAACCAACCCATGAATCAACCGCGCCGCCGCCGAGTCAATCCAGTATTGCCGGCATGGTGGGCAATCGCTCTCGATATCTTCGCAAGGTAAATCAATCCGACAGGAACCATCGCGGACCGATAAAACTACTTTCGCCTTATCCCTGCCGAGATTCCCACAATCGTATTTGCCACGTCTTGGCAGCTCAACGAAGGTGTCGTCATCGCCGGCAAAGTCGAGTCTACGGTAGGAGTACGGAACCGGTCCTAAGCGTACTCCTACCGTAGACTCGACTTTGGGGTTTCCAGGAGTCCATCCGGTCAGAACAATTTGCCGGAAAGCATCCGAGTACCCGGCCAACCCAAAATCTTGATCCTGAATGGCCCGGTGAATCTCGGCTAGCAGGTCAACATCGCCGGCGGTTTCCACCAGGTCGGCAGCGGCCTGTAGGTCGGCCAGGGATACCCGTTCTGGTTTGAGCCAACCCAGGGCCACCAGCTCGGGATCGGATTCCAGTAACGCGCCGCCGAGGAATCCATCGTTGGCGAGTGCGTCAAGGTTGACCGCCGCTTCTACGTTGGTGGTATCATTCATCTGCAAAACCCTTCCTAGCAGGAGTGTTTGTTGCACTGGCCCCTCTTCCACCGACTGGCAAGAAACGGGAAGAGGGGTTTTTCGTTGTGTGTGTGGTCTCAGCCATTCTTTGCCCTTGCCCTCATGATGACGTTATCCAGGTAGCCTTTCAGCCACGGCCCGGATTCCAGCCCATCGCGTGCGGCAGCGACGTTGATTATCACCATCGCATCATCGGGAATCGACAGCCAGACGTATTGCCCCTTACCGTCCGGCTTATCCTCAACTTTGATGTCAACGCCGAGTCTGGCGAGGACTTTGGCCCGGGCCCGTTCCTGAGATGCCATTACACGGCAAATCTCGCCGCACCATTTGGCAGGCATACTAGTCTCAACCTGTTTCCCGCATCGCTGGCAGGTGTAGGTTTTGGTCTTACGCTTAGCACGTCGCTTGACGGTGTTAGTAGCCATTCGGAGACTCCCGTAAGTAAATATATTTTATATAGTACTGCCCGCCGGTGCCAATGTCAACGACGCGCCCGGACGCGCCCGCGCCTGATTACCCGTGTTGATACAAAACGGACCTCTACCGGTCATCATCTGGCAACGGCTAAATTGTGGGGGGTATTTACCCCACACCGGATAGCATGGTATCTTGGTGGGGTATTTACCCCCCACTAAACAGCCGGAGATTGCGATCGTGGGCTGCTACCACATCATCATCCGCCATGTGTCCATGCGCACGGGCCCGGCGCTGAAACGCTGCTACCGCTCCCGTAAGGCTGCTGAGACGGTGCGGCAACGGGGCGCAACTGGCGACCGTGCGGATTACCACCTTGATCCTACCCAAACGCTCGGCGTTGTCGCTTGCTACGATGTAGAAAACTGCGATTGTGCCAAATGGCCGCAGGGACATAACGCCGCCGCGATCCCCGTCAAGCCAGCTCGGAATTTGATTATGTGTGAACGGTGCAA
>DAOUHE010000161.1:0-4096 GCA_034428715.1 Dehalococcoidia bacterium
TGCTATATGAAAACGGGGAATTTGAGCGAATCAGGCCGCATTTGATGCCCTTGGAATGCGGGATTATATTTGACGGTATCCCAGAAGGAGCTATATCCAGGAAAGTTGGTTTGATCTGGGGAATCCCGGCATATAGGTCCCGCGCAGCGGCCGCGTCGTCTTTCTGGATGGCAATCAGCGAGAGGCCTACATTCGCTACAGCGACACGGTAAGCGAAAGGCGACGACTCTACGACGGCCTGGCAGAGGGCCGTGGCGTTCTCGAGGCTGCTGGTATCGCCGCTTATTCGGGCTGCCGCCGGCATCCCCAGGGCTTCTCAAGGTCAGGTAAACCCGGTTAGGCTGAGCGCCGTCCGGCTCCTCTCTTCGATCAACTGGTCGACGATGGCAGCGCCGCGGTCGAAGTCACCTACCTCGTGTTCCAGAACCGCCAATGTCGACAGCAGGCGGGGTGACGACGCCTGCCGGTCGATGAGGGCGCGGGCTTCCTCCCACTCTCCCCTGAAAAAGCAAGACTCGGCCCTCATCGTCAGCACGCCAACAAGACGGTTTCTGTCGCGCAGACTCTCCGTCATGGCCAGGACAGTCGCCTCCTCTAGTTGCGCTGCTTCGCTTTCGCCAGTGACGGCCAAGGCCCTTGCTAAATATTGACGGGCGTGCACTTCGAATGCCGGATCGTCAACCCGCCCGCTCAATTCGGAGGCCCGCCGGCCATATTCGATGATGTCGGGTAGTTGCAGGTTCCACCACGCTGCTTCGGCAGCGCGCGCTAGCGTTCGCATTTGCAGGGTTTCGTCGGCGACTCTTTCGGCTATTACCAACGCCCGCCCAAACGCTTCTTGCGCTTCTCGATATTCGCCAGAAGTGGCAAAGAGCGTGTAGCCGTAGGCAGGTAAGATCCGGCCGGCGTGGTGTGAATCCGGAGGCACCATCTCCAATGTCCGGGAGATCATAGAAGCCATGCGTGCCATCACGCTAGGGTGGAGCAAATGATATTCGGCAACCGCTACGGCCTGGTCTGCGTCACCGGTGTCGAGATAAAACTGAAAGGCCCTTTCTAGACTGTTTGTCGCATCAGAAAGTTGATGCAAGCTAGGCGACATAGCGGCCTGGGCTTGACCAAGACAGAAAAGCAGCGCGGCGGCTTCCCCGTCAACCGCTGGATCTGTATCCGTCAGAGCTACTCCTTTAGCTTCTAACCCCCGCTCGATATGGGCCACGGCCTCTTCATAGGCGTGGGCGGCCAGCGCCCGTTGCCCGGCCATGAGTGAGTATCGCACCAACTTATCTGTGCCAGATACCGCCTCCGCCTCGGCGAAGTGGTGGGCCAATTCGGCGGCGTGGGTCTCCGCTTCGGGGCCGTAGAGCTCTTCCAAAGACTCACCGACGTCGGCGTTGACCCCGCGGCCAAACTCGCCCAGGTCGTCCATGAGCTGGTCGTGGGAAGGAATGACCGGCGCGGTCTTGGCCGGGCTATCCGTGAAATAGCCGGCCTCTTCGGCGTCATCCACTAGAGCATTGGTGATCCGGGTGTTGGTAGAGGTGAAGTACCTGTCCTCATCGTCGAAGTTCACGGCCAAGGAGGACGCTTTCGCCGGCACCAATCCCCACTCGCCCAAGTCGTCGATGAGCTGGTCATGAGAGATGCTACCTTCCTTTACTAATGGACTGGCCGGCTCCTCGGCCAGAATGGGCCGGGCAGATAGGGGTGATACCACTGCCGCGGCCATTAAGGCCGTGATGGCCAATCCACCCAATATTTTCGCTGGCAATTTACCGATGTTGCTCCGAGAGACTTTCCTATTCAGTTTTCCGGTCATCTTTGTCGTGGTCATTGGAAACACTGTGAGGGGAGGTGTATATATGAATGAGGTCCCGTTGTTTGTCGGCATTGATATCTCCAAAGACCGCTTGGACGTGGCCGCCGGCCTACAGGCGAGGCGTGGCAGGTCCCCTACCATCCGCAGGGAGTCAATTCCCTGACGGAACGCCTGAGGGAGTTGGCGCCACGCTTGGTGGTGGTGGAAGCCACCGGCGGCATGGAATTGGCCCTGACGGGAGAACTGGGGCGGCTGGTCTGCCAGTGGCAGTAGTCAATCCCCGCCATGTTCGAGACTTCGCCCGGGCTGCGGGGAGACTGGCCAAGACTGATTCCTTGGACGCCCATGTGCTGGCCCACTTCGCCGAGGCCATGCAACCCAAGCCTAGAGAGCTGCCCGATGCCAACGCCCAGGAGTTTCGAGCGTTGGTGGCCCGGCGGCGGCAACTGGTGGAGATGACCACCGCCGAGAAAAACCGGATGAGGATCGCTAATCCGCGGGTCCGTCCCAAGGTTCAGGAGCACATCCACTAGTTGGAGGATAGCCTCAAAGAATTGGACAAAGGCTCGGCAGACTCGATCCGGTTCAGCCCTATGTGGAGGACCACAGAGAAGTTGCTGCGCTCCGCTCCTGGGTCGGGGCCCATACTATCCATGACCCTCTTGTCGGGCCTGCCGGAACTGGGTGCCTTGAACCGAGGTGAGACCGCCGCCCCCGTGGGGTTGGCGCCCTGCGGGGAAAACGTAAGGTGTGGGGTGGCCGCGGCCAGGTGAGAGCCGTGTTGTACATAGCCACTTTGGTGGCTACCCGGTTCAATCCAGTGCTGCGGGACTTCTACCAGCGACTGTGCGCCGCCGGCAAGCCCAAGAAGGTGGCCATTACCGCCTGCATGCGCAAGCTGCTCACTATACTCAATGTGATGGTCAAGCTTTATCGTCCTTGGAACCCTGTTGTTCAGAACTCTTGACTTTCA
This sequence comes from Dehalococcoidia bacterium, assembly GCA_034428715.1. Taxonomy (GTDB): domain Bacteria; phylum Chloroflexota; class Dehalococcoidia; order Lucifugimonadales; family UBA3495; genus Io17-Chloro-G2. The sequence continues at coordinate 2,793 of DAOUHE010000161.1, forward strand.
AGACAGTTGCTGAGCTTGTCGAAGGACTGTGCGCCCTTACCAACAGCAAGTCGGCGAAGTCGCAGGAGGTCCACGCTAGCTCGGGCCGATATCCCGCCCTCCGGCCAAAGGTTAGGGCGTCCTCGAAATGGGCCGCCGCCCGGCCCGTGTCGCCCATGGTCTAAGACAGGAGGCCCAGCAGACGGTCAACTGATGATACGGTCTCAATCAACGTACCTCTTCGCTTTAGAAGATAAGCATAATGCTCATCTACCCTAGATTGATCTCCCTTCTGCACGGACAGCAGGGCCAACCCAGCTTTGGCGTGCATGGCGACAGCAGGGAGAACAATCTGTTCTGAGAGAACCGATTTGAAGGCTGCCTTGGCTATTTCCAAGCGGTCGGTAACACCCGTGATGCGGGCTATTGTTGCTATCGCCATGGACGCAAATACAGGCGCGACGAATTGGCCTGGCCCGGCCCGGCGCATCCCATCCGGGAGCCGCTCCAGGTAGATTTCTCCTTGGGCGGACTCCCCCGTCTGATGCTCTAACATGGCCCGGGTATATAGTAGTCTCTGGTTTAGGGGTGACACCTCCATGCCCCGATCGCTATATTCACGGCCTGCTTCCCAGTCGCCCTCAAGGCATGACAGGGACGTGGCCGGCGCAAAATTATGACTAGCAGCCAGCTGGGGGGTGCCTCGCCTAGCCGCCATGTCTCGCATGGCCAAAGCGTGGGGACGGGCCGCATCAAGATCACCCATAGCAAGTAAACTCATCGCGGTAAACCAGTGAGAAACCACGGAAGAAAAGGGGTTTTCTTCACCGGTGTCCAGTTCGATGTCCCGCAGCCCATTACCTACGCTCTCTTGAAAGTGGAGGTGAAATAGCTCATTCCAGCGGCATGGGTCAAGGTCTGTAGCTCCAGGACCACGTCCCCCTCACGCCTGGGGATGGCGATTGCCCGCCCCAGGGCCTGTTGAGCGCCTTCGTAGTCAGATTTCTCATCCCCAAGGATCCCACCGTAGCGAGAAAGAAGGCGTCCAGCCTCGTAGGAATCGGCGGGCACCAGAGTTAGAGCACGAGCTATAAGTTCGGCAACACCTAGAATTCGATTACCTGGGATCGCGATTTGGAACTCCACGACAGCCACCGCAAGGGCGACATTCCCTGCCTCGGCGTAGTACTCGAAGGCCCGTCCTATGGTGGCGAACACTTCCGCAAACTGATGCCCTTCGGCTGCGGTCGACTGGGACCGCGCCAGGCCGAACAGCAGGGCCGCGGCCTCTTCGTCGGAAGTAGCCTCAGTTCCGGACAGGGTTA
>DAOUHE010000162.1:0-12054 GCA_034428715.1 Dehalococcoidia bacterium
CGTCAGCCGGACTCCATACTTTTCCCTGACCATACCACCGCCTCCCATCAACACTATCCAGAGTCAGGGTAGCTCTTTTGCTCAATCTTTCACGTTACCATTAATATCAAGTTTGACTGACTACTAGTGTTAGTAGGTTTGGTAGCGATCGAACCGGTCCGACCGGTGATTTTGTACGAGGTCTGGGCTAGACTCTCTTCACCTAGTGCCCGGCCGCGAATGGGTGCTCCGTTTTTCAATTGTTTAGTGTATCCGGCAGGTTTTAGGGTTCATACGAGAGATCAGTATCTATACAAGGAATTAGCAATTGGCGTCAACCTCGCTTTACTTGATATTACCTAGATTTAAACTCGCCGTTACGCGATTCGCTAATACAGACGATCGCCAGGATGTGACCTGCAATACGACGCCATTGACACCCTTTTACACGGCTTGTAGACTTGGCCTGCGCTTCAACTGAGAGGTACAAACGTGACTACTACGCCATCATTTCTCACCGAGGAAATGCGCCAACAGGCTATTGGCTTGGAAGGCCAGCCCGCCACCAGTGACGTGGAAAAAGGGGCGATCATCAAGTTTGCCGAGGCGATAGGGGACGAAAACCCCGTATTCAACGATGAGGCGGCCGCTCGCGAGAGCCGTTACGGTGGGCTCATCGCCCCGCCCACCTTTTTACGCTCCGTTACATCGTCTCGAGTCGTCCTTCCCTTTGATTTCCCCTTTGAGCGGCGGCTGGACGGTGGCAGCGAATGGGAGTATTTCGTGCCCATCCGTCCCGGCGACCGTATCACCGCGGTGGCTCGTATCGAGGACATCAACGAGCGGGAAGGGCGCATGGGCGTAATGATCATCACGTCCACGAAAACCACCTACCGGAACCAGTTCGATCAAGTGGTGGCCAGCCAAATCGGCACCTCGATCGCTTACTAAAAACCATCGCTAGAGGGAGAGACCATGGCAGACCAGGTATATTGGGAAGACGTGACCGAAGGGATGGATATCGTTCCTCTGGTGAAGGAGCCGACAACCCAGCAGCTGGTTAAATACGCGGGCGCCTCTGGCGATTATTACCAGATCCACTACGACATGGAATTTGCCCAGGGGAATGAACTCGACGGGGTCATACTACACGGCGCGTTGAAGAACGCCTTTTTAGGCCAGTTGATGACGCAGTGGATGGGACCCGAAGGCTTCCTGAAAAAGCTATCCTGCCAGTACCGGGGCATGGATTTCCCTGGGCAGACCATTACGGGCAAAGGGATGGTTACCCGTAAATATCAGGAACAAGGCCAGAACCTGGTGGATTGCGAGATCTGGCTGGAAAATCCCGAAGGCAGGAAGACCACTCCCGGCGGAGCCACGGTGGCATTGCCGTCCCGATGATCCATCGGACTTTGACCCCGGTTTACGACCCAGCGATGTTTGGTTCACAGTGCGGGGTAGATGTGGACGAAAACGCCAGCATCCAAAGATGCTTGCCGGCGGTTAGTCCTAGATGCGGTGATCACTGAATATCTATGCCGCTGAATGGTCGGTTGGCAAGCTCTCGGAATTATTTCCCTTGGTATTTTTGGGCACGTACCTTTAGGAGGATATTCATGCCAGACACATTACAAGGCAAGGTGGCCATCGTCACCGGTTCCGGCCGGGGCATTGGCCGGGGGGTGGCTAAGATGATGGCGGAAGAAGGGGCCAAGGTGGTGGTGGTGGACCCCGGAGTCAATGTAGATGGGACCGGCGCCGACCAGTCCGTTGCCCAGCAAGTGGTGGTGGAGATCACCGGCGCGGGAGGAACGGCGGTGGCCTGCTTGGAATCGGTCACCAGCATGGCCGGGGGAGAAAAAATCGTCCAGACGGCCATAGATAATTTTGGCCGGTTGGATATCGTGGTCACCTGCGCCGGCATCCTTCGGGACCGGATGGTGTTCAACATGACCGAAGAGGAGTGGGACGACGTCATAGCAGTGCATCTGAAGGGCACCTTCACCGTGGTGAAACACGCCTGTATCCTATTCCGGCAGCAACGCTCGGGGCGGATCATAACCTTTAGTTCCCAATCGGGGTTGGTGGGAAACTCGGGCCAAGCCAACTACGGAGCGGCCAAATCGGGCATCGCCGGTTTCACCAAGGTGGTAGCCCGGGACATGGGCCGATACGGAGTGACCTGCAATTCTATCGCGCCCCGCGCCCAGACGCGGATGATTGGCGCCATTCCCGACAGCGCGGCGGAAATACGGGCCAGGAGCGGGGTGGCTTCCCTCTCGGAAGGAAACGAGCTACAGCAGTTAGACCCGGACCACATTGCACCCTTTATTTGCTACCTGGCCAGCGATTACGCCGACACGGTCAACGGGCAAACGTTCCTGGTATTCGGAGACTCTGTGTCTCTCATGTCCCAGCCAAGACCCCAGCAGACCATCTACGAACCCGAAGGGCATTGGGACTTGGCGAACCTGAGTCCCCTGGCTAAAAACGTTCTCACCAAGGGAATCATCAATCCGGCGCCTCCGGCCTAACGGCAAAAGACAAATTAGACCGGTACGGCGGGAATAACTTTAAGCCTGAGGTGGACCCCTTGGGAATTGTCGCCAGGGCCCGAACTGAGTGGAAGCAGCTAGACAGAAAACCCGGCGAGGTGGGATTTAAATGGTTAATCTATTGCAAGACAAAGTAGCGATCATAACTGGTTCGGGCCGTGGCATCGGCCGGGGCATCGCCATGTTGATGGCCGCGGAAGGAGCCAAGGTGGTGGTGGTTGACCTGGGCGTGAACGTCGATGGCACTGGGATGGACCAATCCTTCGCCCAACAGGTGGTCAATGAGATATCCGAAGCGGACGGATCGGCAGTGGCTTGCGTGGAATCCGTCGCTACCATGAGTGGCGGCGAGACCATCGTTCAGACGGCCATAGACAATTATGGCAAGCTGGACATTGTGGTCACCTGCGCCGGCATTCTGCGAGACCGGATGATATTCAACATGACCGAAGAAGAGTGGGACGATGTGATAGCGGTCCACCTGAAGGGCACATTCAGCGTGGTCAAGCACGCCAGCATCCTATTTCGGCAGCAGCGTTCCGGCCGAATCATCACATTCAGCTCCACCTCTGGATTATATGGGAACTCGGGTCAGGCCAACTATGGAGCTGCCAAGGATGGCATCGCTGGATTCACCAGAGTGGTTGCCAGAGACTTGGGCCGGTATGGCGTGACCGCCAATGCCATCTCACCCGCCGCCGCCACCAGAATGACGGGATCGGTGCCCGACGAAGCCCGCGCTTTGCGAGCCGCCCGGGGCATCGGCGGCGCCACTGCCTCGGCGCCCCGGCTTAGAGGAGAGGGCGAAGACGTGGCCCCCTTTGTCACCTGGCTGGCCTCCGACGAGTCGGCCCATGTCAACGGCCACGTTTTCCACGTGACCGAGGGCTTGGTTAGCCTCCTTAGTGAGCCAGAGCCGGTCAAGACCATCAGCAAAAATGGCAAGTGGACCGTTGATGAGCTGGCTAGGGTGTTCCCCAGCACCATCGGCATGGAGCTTTTTAATCCCGCTCCCAGCCAGGTGCGCGAAGAGTAGGTTTTACCGGCTGAAACCCGGTAATGATCACTGGGACTGATGGTTTGGCCAAAATGACGGAGATATTGGAATGATTCGAAGTTTTTCAGCGTCCTATGCGGGGCATGTGGTCGATGATGGCCTGGGGTTTGGGGGTGTTCCCGCCAACGACCGGCAGTATTCCAACGAGCAATTGGCCCAGTCTTTCTCTTGGGCGCTGGATATAGCCCAGCACCTGGAAAACCTGGGTTATGACGAGTTCTGGATGGCGGAGCACCACTTTCAGCCGGAAGGCTATGAGTGTATCCCCAACCTGTTGATGCTCAACCTTTATCTGGCCAACCACACCAGCCGCATCAAGTTTGGCTGCGGCTTTAACATCGCCCCCATGTGGCACCCATTGCGTTTGGCGGAAGATTTCGCCATGGCCGATATCCTCACCGGTGGAAGGGTCATCTTTGGCGTGGGCCGTGGTTACCATACCCGGGAGGTGGAGACATTTGGGTCTCCAATGCTGGATGGAGACGCCAACAGGGAGCTGTTTGAAGAGCAGATAGAGATCATTTTGACTGCGTTCCGGGAAGAGTCATTTTCGTTTCAGGGCAAGCATTTCCAGATTCCGGCAAATGTGCCGTACCGGGGTTACCAATTGGAAAAGCTGACTCTGGTGCCCCGTCCGCTCAACCAACCCGTTGAGGTTTGGCAACCTTTGGTGAGCGGCAATCCCAGAGGCATAGATTTCATGGCGAAAATGGGTATCCGTCCGTTGATGGCGAATACCCCGGAGCCGTCCCTGGGAGAGAGGATGGCCCTTTACCAGGAGGCGGCCGCGTCCCACGGCAGAAAGCTAAAGCTGGGCGAAAACGTAAGTCTGGGCTACCGGTTCTTCATCGCCGAGACTCAGGACAAGGCTATTGAGATGGCCCGCCCCTATTTCGAAGAGGCCCTGAAGTTCGCTGCTCCTCTGGGTTTGACCGCCCTGAGTCCAGAACAGATCGATGCGGTGGCCGGCATGCCCCTATCTCGAGGCGTAAAACTGCCCACCCTGGAAGAGGCCGTGGCCGGCGGCGGCTGGCTGTGCGGGCCGCCGGAACTTATCGTGGAGCATTTCGAGCGGGTGGAAGAGAAATACCCGGGCATTGAGCGTATCAACGTGGGCGCCGTCATGGGCATGCCCTTGGACGTCTTCAAAAACCAATTGACCCTGTTCGCCGAAGGTGTGATGCCCGAGTTCGTAGGCCGCTCCGGCTAGGGGTATCTACGAGACCAGAGTTACCGGGGAGGTGAGGTTGTTGCTGAGGAACTACTGCCTGTCAGCTGGCCATGGGTTTCGGGAAGTTGCGCCGCTATAATGTCCGCAGACCGCAATCAAGTTCCTTTACCTTCGTTTTCCAAACCCAGTACTCAACGCAGCCGAAATATGTCGGCAATTCGGAGCAAGGACACAGCGCCGGAGCTCAAAGTCCGTAAGGCACTCCATGAGGCTGGATTCCGGTTCCGGCTACGTCCCAAAAAACTCCCCGGCCGAGCTGATGTGGTCTTGCCGAGATACCGGCACGTAGTTTTCGTTCATGGGTGTTTCTGGCATGGACACGATTGTAAGATTGGCCATGTGCCAAAAACCAACTCTGATTATTGGGCTGCCAAGATCCAACGGAACCAGGTAAGAGATCAGCGGAATTCAATTTTGCTGAGAGAAGAGGGGTGGGCCGTCACTGAGTTGTGGGAGTGTGGCCTTGACGGCGGTCTCAAGGAATTGATCATCAAACTTGAGGCGCAAAGGCACAGGAAAACCTCGCCCGCCGATGAAGTTAAGTGAAGTCAATCTTTCTAATGGTTCGGAAACAGCGGAGTCCATTCGGTTGACCGCGCGGACACCATTGTCTGTTGATCTATTTTGTGGTGCGGGAGGCATCACGGAAGGATTCAGGCGGGCGGGATTCGCATGCATCTTCGCAAATGATATTGATTCTGATGCGGTTAAGACCTTCCGTCGAAATCATCCGGCGGCCGAAGTAGTGGAAGGCCCTGTTGAGGAGTTCGACCCTTACCGTGTCCGCCTTGGTTTAGGAGTGCGGAAAGGTGAGGTTGATTGCCTCGTTGGAGGCCCACCATGCCAAGGTTTCAGCATCAACGCCCCAGAGAGATTTCTAGATGATACCCGAAACGCGCTGTTTCGCAACTACGTTGATTTTCTCAAAGAGTTTGAGCCGAAGACATTAATGTTCGAAAATGTCCCCGGAATGTTGTCTCTGGCCAACGGTATGTTGGCCGAGCAAGTAGTTAGGGAAATAGGCGCTCTAGGGTATTCGGTAAGCGCCAAAATTTTGTTTGCAGCCCATTATGGTGTCCCTCAAGAAAGATGGCGCCTTATCATTTTAGGATCGCGCAAAGGATACCCCCCTCGGCACCCTCGACCGACCCACTATGCGACGGCGCGGGCCAATTTTACTGGAGGCAGAAACTTAATTTTCCGATTATCGGAAGAAGATTCTGCCGAATTGCTTCCTTACGTCAATGTGCAAGATGCGATAGGTGATTTACCTCGATTGCCGGCCGGTTGTGGATCGGAAGAAATGCCTTATACTTTGGGGCCGCATTCTAGGTATTCGTCGCTTATGCGAAACGGTTCCGCGACGGTAATTCACCATGTAGCCCCTAACATTGCAGCCATCAACTTGGAACGATTACGGTACATTCAGCCTGGGGGAAGCTGGCGGGATATTCCATACGAGTTATTGCCCAAAGGTATGAAACAGGCACGGAGGTCAGACCACACCAGACGCTACGGGCGGCTTCGTTCCGAAGGTTTAGCAGGCACAGTCATGACTAAAATGGACCCGCATTGGGGCGCGGTATTCCATCATGAGCAGGACAGGACCCTAACGGTGAGAGAGGCCGCGAGGCTTCAATCTTTTCCTGATTCGTACACATTTTATGCGGCCCGCGTATCTCAATATAGACAAGTTGGTAACGCGGTTCCAGTCTTGATGGCGGAAGCTGTCGCGAACAAACTGCGTGGAGTGTTGGAATGTTGGTAGACCAAATTGTGTCGGACAGGTTGCTGTGCCATTTGAAATTCTAGAATGGTTTGGCCAGGTTCAGAATGCTGAATTGGATGTCGCCTCTTCGGCCCCGATTGATGAACTATGCCCGTTTATTAATAAGACTTGTACCAAGAAATTCAGAGACTCCAGTATTTCCGGGGTCTGCTCAGTTTTGACAAGGGTGGAATCCGGACCCGTCATAATCTGCCCGAACAGATTGTATGGGGAAAACTATGCTGTACTCGGGAATGTGGCCAACCTGGCGTTTGGTCAAGGGCATCGAGTCATCCACCCCGATGAGTTCAGAACCGCAAGCCACGATGGAACCAGCGTGGTGGCATTCGGTCACCATTTTGGAAAGGAATTGCGGTTACATGGTCACGGCGCACGAGGTAACGACTTTGTGGATTGGATCTTAGCCCGTATTTCTTCCTCGGGAGACCTGAAAGATTTTGTTGCTGTCGAAGTGCAAACAATAGACACAACTGGAACGTATTATCCCGAAGTAATGAAATTACGTAAAGGGAGTGATACGGTAGGCCAATCAAAAGCGGGGCTTAATTGGCGAAATGTCATCAAACGTATCTTGCCTCAAATCATATATAAAGGGCATGTCCTGCGCCGCGAGCCCCTGTGTTCCAAGGGATTGTTCTTTATTTGTCCATCCGCAGTGTATGGCCGAATCATCGAGAACCTTGGTAATAATCTCCTCCCCTACGATAACCTTCAGCCCGGCTCTATAACCTTTATGTGGTATGCCTTGTCTGGTCCGGAAAATGGGGCCTTTGGGCTTCGCCATGAAGGTAAATTCTCCACAACCGTGGATCAAATCGCGTTGGCCTTCACCTCTCCAGCCAATCTGCCCCCTCAGGGGGTATACGAAGAAGCGATTAACGCGGCGCTGGGACAGCTTTAACCGGCTAGAGCAGCGGCACCCGGGCGAAAACGCCGCGGCTGATGCCGGCCTGTAGTGCCTCGGCTTGGCGGATGGCGTAGTGGTCGGTCATGCCCGATAGGTAATCCACCGCCGCCTGGTTGTCATTTTCCTCGTGGCGGAAGTATGCCTGCGGTATCTGGTCCGGGTGCTTCACGAATTGCTGGAAGAGGACTCGGATCATCTCCCGGGCCACCTCTGCCTCTTCGGTTCTGCCCAAGGGTAAATACACTTCCTGGAACATGAACTCCCGCAGTAGATTGGCGGCATAGCGCACCGGTGGGTTCATGGTTATGGTGGGCGGTTCTGCTGTTGACGGCGCCCCTTCCCCAGATGCCTTCCAGGAGGCGTCGACGATGTCCGTGACCAGCGTGTCTATCCGCTGGGCATGGGTCGTACCCAGGGTTTCGTTCACCTCTTTGGGAAGGTCCTCTACCCGCAAGATACCGGCTCTGATGGCATCGGCGATATCATGGTTGAGGTAGGCCACCGAGTCGGCTACCCTCAGGATCTGCGCTTCCAACGTCAAAGATTCCGCCATCCTCGGATCAAGAAAGTCGCCCTGGGGCTTGGAGTGGCAGACGATCCCCTGGCGAACCTCCCAGGTCAGGTTTAGCCCATTCCCGTCTTTTTCCAGCTTCTCCACTATTCGGTGGCTCTGGACGCTGTGGGCAAACCCCGAATCGGACAGTTGGTCCAGGGTGGCTTCGCCCACATGGCCAAAAGGGGTGTGCCCCAGGTCGTGACCATGGGACACGGCTTCGACCAGATCTTCGTTGAGGTTGAGGGCGCGGGCGATGGTGCGGCCTATCTGGGCCACCTCTAGGGTATGGGTGAGCCGAGTGACGTAATGGTCACCGGCAGGGGCGATGAATACCTAGGTTTTGTGCTTGAGACGCCGGAAAGCGTTGGTATGGATTATCCGGTCCCGGTCCCGTTGGAACTCGGTCCTCAGGGGACTGGGAGCTTCCGGCCGCTCTCTGCCCTGGGAGCGGTGGGAGCGGCTGGCGTAGGGAGAAAGACGTTCTTCCAGCATCTCCAGCCGTTCTTTGACGCTGGCCGGGCTCGAATCTCCAATCTGCCGCGCGGCATTCATTCCCACCACCCCAACCTCCTCATCTTTTCAAGAGATCACTTAAGATGCGCTAATCACGCAGCGGGATTATGCCCCAGGTGATGGCGCTGGCATCGGCGGCCAATCCCTTCTCTTTAGCCAGGTCACGTATCTGCACCAGAGTGGCGTTCACTTCCGGGGTCAAAAAGGCCCAATCGGGCTCTTCTGGGAACCAATAAGGGGAATTGATGCGCACGACTTTGCTGTCGGCGGCATTGAGATATATTCCAAATTTCGACGCGTCCTGCATTTCTTTCTCCAGCGATGGTTTAAGAGTGGTTTACTGTGATTCCATAATTATTGATGTAGTATTTGATTCGGCAGAATTCCCGGCGCTTGAGTATGTCAGGCTTCCCTGGCGGCGCCGGCCTGCCTGGTTGCGGTTCGGGCCTGGCCGGGTGTTGTCAGCGGGTAAACCCCCCGGTAGGCCGGAGGAAGCAACGCGGCGATACGGTTCATGACCATGTCGCGCATTCCCTCTAGCACTTCTTTGCTGGGGGTTCCTTCCACGTTTGGGAGGGTGAAGGGCTGACCGATATTTATCCGAAACCTGGTCAGGGGTACGGCCATTCGCCAGGCGGAAATTGTCTCCGTGCCGGTTATGCCGATGGGCAGCAAAGGAGCCTGGGATTTCATGGCGATGTAGGCGGCCCCCGGCATCCCCTGTTGCAAGGTGTGGTCGGGGCTGCGGTGTCCTTCGGGGAAGATCATCACCATGCGGCCTTGATCCAAGAGGCGCAGAGCCAATCTGATCGCGTCTACTCCCAGGCCGGACCGGTCATAAGGGTGGACGTTGAAACTCCTCATGAGAAAGTTCCCCACCGGGTTGGCGAACAGTTCTTGCTTTCCGATGAAATTCAAGGACCGTGGTATGCCGCACACCAGCACGGGAGGATCGTTGTACGACAGGTGGTTTGCCACGACCAGAAGCGGCCCGTAGGGCGGAATCGATTCTTTGCCTATGACTTCCAACTTTCCAAAGACGTTGAAGCAGAACTGGCCGAAGCCTTTTCCTAAATGATATACGGCATTCATTTAACGGATGCTCCACCCAAGCGAGCAGCCCGGGTCAAAAGCAATTCCACCACCTGGTCCACATCCAGATACGAAGTGTCGACCACCCAAGAATCCTTGGCGGGCACCAGGGGAGAATCTGATCGTTGGGAGTCGAGCCGGTCCCTTTCGATGGTTTCCTCATGGACCAGGTCAAAGTCCCTTTCTTGGCCCCGGTCTCGCAGCTCTTGCCAGCGGCGCTGGGCCCGGTATTTGGCCGAGGCGGTCAGGTATATCTTGAGTTCGGAGCCGGGTAGAACCACGGTGCCGATGTCTCTTCCGACCATGACCATGTTGCCGCTTTTCGCTAGAGCCCGCTGCTGGCCCACCAAGGCCCTCCGCACCCCGCAGACCTGGGAAACCAGCGATACCTGACTGGTTACTTCTAGAGTTCGTAGGCAGGCCGTCAGGCGATGCCCGCCGATCTCGACCTCATCGCCCTCCCGGCCGGTGATGCGCACGGGATTGTCCGCGGCTAATTTTTCCAGGGCGGCGGTGTCATCGATGGGGACCTTGAATTTTAGGGCCATCCAGGTGATGGCCCGGTACATATTGCCCGTATCCAGGTAATTGAATCCGAGATGGCGAGCCAGGGCCCGGCCGACCACCGTTTTGCCGGCGGCCACTGGTCCATCTATAGCGATGACATTTTGATAGTTGGTCAATCCGGGTCCTCTGCTTCCCCACTCCCGTCATCATTGGCGGCGGTCACCGGCATTATAGCACCGAGAGAAAATTTCCCTACGCCCGCTTGGTGGAGTTTATAGGCATCGCCCCAGCGCCACTCGGGGAGGCTACACTCCGGCTTTTCCGGGTGATGGACATTGAGTCAGCCATCCTCGAAATAGATGCCCCTGGCGTATAATGGCCGGGTATGATTACCGGCAGGTCTTGGCGGGTTTGGGCGTTCTTGATGGGATTGGCCTTGACCGTTGTGCTGTTTCTATTAGCCTGGGCCTACACAAAATTCCCCGGCGACGAACTTGTATTGTTGGGCATTCAGAGTCTGCAGAACCAATGGTTGGATGCCGTGGTTTGGGTGCTGGATGGGATGGGTGAGTTGCCGTTGGTTCTGGCCATGGCCGGCGGCTTCATGCTGGCCCTCTTCGCCCTGCGCCGGTACGTTGATGCCGTGATGGTTGGAACAGGCCTGTTTTTTATGGCGGCCGGTCAATCCCTGAAATTAGCCGTGGGCCGGGTACGACCAGAACACATGTTGCCCGGCGCTGAATCCTCGGGCTTTGGTTTTCCCAGCGGACACTCGGTTTACGCCTTCCTTATGGGCGGCCTCCTCATCTATCTGGCTGCCGCGCACATCCGCAAGCCCCTGGTACGGAGGATGGTACAGGTTGCCATTGCCCTCTGGGTGGTGGCCATGGGAGCATCTCGCGTTTATATGGGGGTTCATTGGCCCAGCGACGTGATTGGTGGATTTATGTTTGGCGCGATATCCCTTGTGGTGATAATAACGTTGCGTAATACTTTTACCTCACGATGATGCTAGGCTGGAGATGTATTCCGGAGCCTGGCGTAGCGAGTAGGGGGGCAACCAGCGGCCAGACGGCGGGGTTTGACCGAGCGATGACAACGGCCGAACCACTTAGCCTTCGCCGGAATTGACTAGAATCTTGGCTTGATATCTCCTGGTCCAAAGGTGATGTGAAATGAACTGGCTAGACCTAGGAGTCCTGATGGTGTGCGGAATGGCTGTGCTTTACGGATTCCGCGCCGGCTTGTTCCAAATGCTGGTTCCTTTGGCGGTGGTCCTGGTGGGGTTGGCGTTATCCAGCCGGCTTTCCGGGCCCTTCGGCAACCTTTTTTCATCATTTACCAGTAGTGAGACCACTCAGACCATTTTGGCCTTCTTCGTCATTTACGTGGCGCTGTTCATTGTCAGCGCCATAGTTAGTCCTTGGTTGCGAATGATGTTCCGCTTCGTGCCCTTTTTCGGGCTTGCCAACGGGGTTGCTGGTGCGGCCGCGGGCCTCGTCATTGGCTTCGTGTTGCTGTCGGGAATATTCACGGTGGCACAAAGATATCCGGTTGGCGAATTCGAACAAACGATACAAGAATCGACCCTGGGGTCGTCCTTGGCTGAAAACTTTGGTGTGGTCATACGAGCCATCAGGCTGATCCCGGTGGACTGGGATGCCAAGGTGGAAGAGCTGAAAGAAACGCTACCTGAGAATATTCCGGCCTCTTTGCCCGAAAGCATTCCCAAGTCCATTCCAGCCCACATTTCCCATATGGGTGAATATCCCTCTGAGTAAATCGTCGGCATTCTTTAAACCATTGTCCATTTGTGAGACGTTGGCCGTCGGTATGGCTATAATTACCCCATAGCTTGGCGAGTT
>DAOUHE010000163.1:0-5177 GCA_034428715.1 Dehalococcoidia bacterium
GCCCCTGCCATATGACCTGCTTACCAGCTTTTAGCGGCTCATCGTAGGTGATTTCGATACTCTTAATGGGACGATCAAAAATATCCGAAAATTTGGCAGCCCCCGTGAAAGCCCTAATCTCCTTGGTGCTGATGTTTTGAAAAGTGAAAGTGAATTGCACGTCTTCCGAGTATCGATTTAAGTCGTAATTCACTGGCAATATTTGTTTGTCAATGAGTGAAACAGAGATCAATTCGGCGAGCAACATTGCAACGGTAGGCGTAGGCGTAGGCGTGAGATCGATTAAAGTCGGAGACGGTGGCACGGTGGGGGTCGGTGTAATGGTTGAGGCAGCAGGTGAAGTCGGAATAGGTGTTGCGCTCGGCACATTCTTAGGCGTCGGCGCAACCGTAGGCGTTGGCACGAATGTGGCGGTAGTCATGAAGGTTGGAATTTCCGTGGGCGTCGCAACTGTGGTGGGAACTGAGGTGGCTGTGGGCAATGCCTCGGCAGTTTCTTGGAATGCCACTACACTACATCCCTTGGCTTCAACATCAAAAATCCCTTTGCCAGTTACTTTTCCTTTTAAGGCTATTTGCTGACCTTTTTTAGTGCGGCTACACTTACTGCTTCCTCTGGACTGAACCCACAGGTCAATCCCGTAAACCCACTACCAGTATCGAAGTACACCTTGGGTTCTTCGCCACTAACAAATCGGTCAATTCCGCCAGTGACCAAAACCACCCTATCCTTGTATTTCAAATCGGCAGCGACTTCGTTTGCTTCATAATCTCCTAGAAGATCATAGGCCGATACCGTAATCTGTGGCTCAATGTCCTTTATTGACCGCGCTACCTCTGCACTGGTTTCACATCCCACAACCAAAAGGCCCAAGATTAGAATCGTGACAAGCAAATATCTCTTGAATTTTGTACTTACAATGATGCTACCCATTGCCTCGTTTCCATGCCGAGTCATGTGTAGATTTTGCTAACGCTTTTGCTAACGCACATCCTAGCATGGGTCGGCACGTGGCAACCCGCCAGATACAAAATGCCCACCAAGTAGCGGACAGCGTGTTCTAAAAACGTATCTGGCAATATAGAACAACACTGGTAGGCTGGCCCTCTCAAGGCGGAGATCGGGGGTTCTAATCCCCCACGCGCTACCAAAATTTAGGTAGTAAAAAGGCTTTCAGATGTTTCTGAAAGCCTTTTGTATTTTATGGCCCAACGAACCGCATGTGCCCACACCGGCCGGGCTCATGTAGGAAAATCCCGGGCTTGGGCGATACCGTTCGGGCTGCCCGCTTCAGCGCAGTAGACTGGTTTATCTCGTTTATAATGGAAGGGTGATCATCAACCTAAAATCTCTTCATCAAGCCAACAAAAAGTCCCTGCTGCGCGTTGCCCTGATCTGCGCCTTTGGCGTCATGTTAGCGGCATGTGCGGGAACGGACGCTCCTGCGGCACTTCCTCCAGATAACCCTCCTGCCGCGCCTCCACAGAGTGGATCATTGCCTTCTGAGTCGTTGATCGACCTAAAGATCGACTGCGATGTGAGCGGCATACATTACCTGGACGACTACGTCCAGGACGAGGCCGACGCTACGAGCCTCCTTTGCAGATTCCGCTGGCAGGGCGGAACTCCCAGTTACGATATCAGCTATACTCTTGGGCCGATTTCCGGTGGTTTCACCGAGATCACTAAGGGGGAAAGATTGCCCGATTCGGGCCGCACCGAGTATAGATTCCTTATATTACCGCCCGTGATGCCTCCTGGCAGGCACGAATTGTACGTCGAGGTTACCGATTCGGCTGGCGAGATGGCCGAAGCAGTCAGCTACATTTCGTGGAGTTGGCGATCAGGATCGGCAAATCTAATATCGGTGGATTTTATAGAGCCGGAGTCCAATGCGGTTACGATAAACTTAGGCGAAAAGTTGAAATCTAGCGCTCTCGTTTTCGCCTTGGGATTCGACAACGGTATTGTGGAAACCACGTTGGCCAGCGAGAAAGCCGCCTTGGCCTATGATTTCCTTTCGGGGAGCGTCACAGCGGAATGGGACTTCGGCGATGGGGTCAAGCAAACGGAGAGAATCACACCGAAGCCGGCTTACGAAACTTCTGATTACAGATTTAGGCAGATTGATTCCAGCCTCGCTCAGAATCACACGTATAAGAAGCCTGGGACCTACGAGGTCACCCTGACCGTTAAGGATGAACGATATGACCGAATTGGCAGCGCGACACTCCGCGTTCTTGTTGAGTCCCCCACCGTGCCGCCTACCGAAGTCGAATCGGCCGCGGTGCCTGATGCCGCCGCCTGGGTGTTGGTGGAATCACCTGAGGTCCGAGAAGTTGACAGGTCGGGGGGTCAGAGGAACGTTTTCACGATTTCGGAAGAAAGTATCTCCTCACGTTATCGCCAATTTCTAAACGGCGAGGCAACCAGCGATTGGGCGTTCACCTTTACCTACGGATTGCTGCCGGGTTTGCTCATTCCGGGTCAATCGGTCACCTTAAACGTCTCAGGAACTACATCATGTGAAGGAGACGACCCGTATACCCCTGAGCAGTCGTTCGGTTTCTTCTACAATGTCTTTGGATCCTCGCATGTGGACCTTTCCCCTGCTGAACCTATCGTCATCGATTGCAGGCCAGGGGGCAACCGGTCTGATTCCGGTTCGTACTCTTTCGTTGCTCCAAACGGGAAACCCGGAGACCAGTTGACCCTCTTGGGGCAGGCCATCGGCTTCCAGGTCAGGTGGGTTTATCAACTGCCTCAATCGAGGTAGGTAAAGCAGGTTCGCTTGTCGTTGCCTGGACCGTTGGCCCCAGGACGCGGCCCGTGCGTCTAGCACCCAATGATACTTCCTTCCTAAGCCGGGAATGCCGCCCTAAGCCGGGAATGCCGCGGAGGAATCCCTAGTCGCTACCCACGCTTTCATCACCGCGCATGTCCAAGTAATCTCCAGGCAAATTGCTGGGTTTTCCCATGTTCTGCCGGCTGATTTAGACCGCGCTTTACCGTTCCAGGCGGCTGATCTCCGGCGCGGCTGGAACTAAACGCCTCCTCCCCCTAACATCAAATGACTGGTCAAAAATTGCTGTCCGGTGTGGCCTGCGCCGGACCGGCGGATATTTGCTACGGGGTAGTTTTCGGGTGGAGGGGTGTCCCAGTGCCGAAGCAGTTTAGTTTATTGATTGGCGTTCTTATTTTGGGACTGATGGCGGTGGCCTGCAGTCAAGTGGAGTCCGCGCTGACTCCGTCGCCCACTACCACTTTTTCACCCACTAACACTCCGGTCCCAAGACAGACGCCGTATCCCACCTATACCCTTTACCCTACTTATACCCCATTCCCGGTTGTAGCGAGCCCAGAGGGAACCGCGCCCGCGTCCACACCCACGCCCGCTATCGCCGCTCCTACGACGACACCGCTGCTAACACCGGCTCCAACGGTCCAGGCGCCTACCCCGGTCCTGCCTCCCGGCGCCATCCTCGCCTATTACCGTGATGCTGACGTCGATGGGTTTGGCGATCCCGAGATTTTTCTTCCATCGGATTTCCACCCTCCGGGATGGGTGATCAACAACGCCGATTGCGACGACAACGATAGCTCTGTTAACCCCGAAGCTGTAGAGGTGCTCGACGGCAAAGATAATGACTGCGACGGCCAGGTGGATGAGGTTTTTTGGTCCGCCATTTACTACCTGGACAACGATGGTGACGGTTATGGGAACCCAATGGATTCCATCGAAGCCGCGTCGTCGCCGGCGGGATACGTGCCCAACGACGGAGATTGTGACGACACCGATGGTTCGGTGAATCCCGAAGCTATAGAGGTGCTCGATAACAAAGACAATGATTGTGACGGCCAGGTGGACGAGGGTTTGTCTTCCGCAGTGTACTACGGCGACCGAGACGGAGATGGTTACGGAAATCCTCTGGATATGATTGAGGCTACTTCGCCACCGCCGGGCTACGTGGTAAACAATGGCGACTGCGATGATATAAATGTATCCGTGCACCCCGGGGCTGGGGAAGTCCCCGACGGCGTGGACAACAACTGCAACGGCCAGGTGGACGAGGATCTTGGACCCACCGTTTATTACGCCGACAACGATGGCGATGGTTATGGGGACACAGCAGCTTTCATCGACGCTTCTTCCCAGCCGTTGGGGTATGTGACAAAAGTCGGCGACTGTGACGATGGCGATAGTTCAGTAAACCCGAGCGCCATAGAGGTGCTCGACAGCAAAGACAATGATTGCGACGGCCATGTGGACGAGGATCTGGTTTCCAGCATTTACTTCTTAGACAACGATGGCGACGGCTACGGGAACCCGCAAGAATTCATTGTGGCTGCCTCACCGCCGCCGGGATACGTCGACAACCCCAGCGACTGTAACGACGCGGATGTTACGGTTAACCCGGGTGCTGCAGAAAGGGATGACGACATTGACCACAACTGCAACGGGCGAGCGGACGATGTTTAGTCCCGGCATGGGGCCGGTCACCGGCGGCTGCTTCGGGAAATCCACCGAGCCTAAAGGATCGTTGGAAATGTCCAGCACCCCGGTTCACTTGCTCTGGCCGGTACACCCGCTCCCAGCGCCCCATTTAGTGCTAGAATTGGCTGCGCAACTGAGTACTCTTGCAGGAGGTCAAACCGTGGCCGATTCGGGATTCGTGAAGGTAGCTGAGACCGAAGAGCTATCCCCTGGGCAAATGAGATCCGTAACGCTGGGCCGGGAAAGATTATTGTTGGCCAACGTAGATGGGAGTTTCTACGTCATTTCCGATACATGTACCCATATGGCAGGTACACTCTCAGCCGGCGATCTTGATGGGGAACAAGTCAGGTGCCCTCTCCACGGAGCAACCTTCAACGTGATGACCGGAGAGGTGATCGATCTTCCTGCCCGAACGGCCGTTTCGGCTCGCGAAGTGCGTATCTCGGGAAACGATATTTTGGTAGGGCCCACGAGGAGCTAGCGCCGCATCCAAATGGTTTTGGTGCATCCGCCCGGCGGACGGCCCCCATTACATTCTTCTCCCGTACGAAGAGGCTAGTAGTCAGTCATGTTTGGAATCGAAGGGATAGAGGCGGTGAAGTTTGCCCCTGGCGTCCTGGGTGTTGAACCGCCAGTTAATGGTGGCTCGGGCGGCATTTCGCTCCGTGACCAGGGCCTG
>DAOUHE010000164.1:0-10710 GCA_034428715.1 Dehalococcoidia bacterium
GCGGCCAAAACGGCCACCCTGGACATAATGAGCGACGGCCGGGTGGACGTGGGCGTGGGCCGCGCCGGCAACCCCTATCAGCTCGAGCCCTTCGGCGTGAAACTGGAAGATACCCGGGGTATCTGGGCTCAAACCAAAGCATACACGGGGTGACGCCGTTCCGATTTCGGTATAAAATCGTGCCTCGTCACCCTAGATAAATTCAACGCACTGACCTACGGACATAAGAACAAATGAAACTCAACGGCAGTCTGGAATTCAAATACACCGGCTCCGGCTAGGAAATCATCTGCGCTCCCGAGACCATTTCGGGTATCGGCGGCGTTCTGGACCGGTTGGGCGCCACAAGGGCCATGGTGGTTTGCGGGCCCAGTATCCTCTCCCACTCGGACGTGGTCCATAGGGTCCAGGAGGCCCTCGGCGGCAGGGAGTCCGGCCTGTTCTCCGGAATTGCCCCCCATTCGCCGGTAGAGGTGTTGTACGAGGCCGTCGCCATGGCCCGAGAACTAGAACCCGACGCGTTGGTCAGCGTGGGCGGCGGCAGCACCAGCGACACCTGCAAGGGCATCGCCATGATGCTGGCAGAAGGCGGAGACTTGCACGATTACGAAGTGAGATTCCAGCCGCCGGACCTGGTGATCGTTCCAGACCTGCCCCACCAGAAGATACCCCTCATCGCCGTGCCCACCACCCTGGGCGCCGCCGAGCTCAGCACCGGCGGAGGCGGTTTCACCGATAAAAAGCTGGGCCGAAAGGTCCTTATCTCCGGCCAGGGGACCCTGCCCAAGACGATCCTGGTCGATGGGCGCGCGTTGGCCACCACTCCCATGCCCATCATGCTGTCCACCGCCATAGGCCAGTTCCGCATCGCGGTGGAGGGGATTTATTCCACCGGCCACCACCCCATCGCCGATGCCCTGGCGCTGCACACCATCAAGATGTTGGTGGAATATTTGCCCCAATGCCGTGGTGGAGATGTAGACTCCCTGCTCCATGCCAAAACGGCGGCGTGCATGGTCATGCTGGCCCGGCCCGGTCTGGGATTGAACACCGCTATCGCCCATCAATTGGGCGGGCTTTACGACGTGCCCCACGGCGAGGCCAACTCAGTCTTGCTGCCCCACACCATGCGGTTCAACATGGACTCCTGTGCGTCCCGTCTAGCCATGGTGGCCCAGGCCATGGGAATCGAGACAGGCAATATGACCGACGAAGATGCCGCGTTGGCGGCGGCCGACGGGGTCGCCCAACTATGCCGCAGCTTGGACCTCCCGGAAACGCTACGGGATGTGGGGGTGCCCGAAGAAGGGTTGGAACTGATAGCGTCGGCTACGCTGCACGACCGGGGCCTGGCCACCAACCCCAAGCCGGTTTACGACGCCGGCCCCATCATGACCGTGTTGCGGGCGGCGTGGTAGACTCCACCTGACAAATTCCGGCTACCAACGAGGCCTTGCAATTGAACGATCGAATCACGGGCGTCAACACATTCCTCCAAGGGTTGGCCCAGACCAGGCCGGACCTGTGGCGGCTTTCGGCCTGTGGGGTTACCCTCGGCATCCAGAGCATTCCCGCTCTGGTGGACGTTGATAGCTACATACCGAAATCCAACCGGCCTGAATCAAATCGAGTGCGCCTATTGGTTATTTCCGGACTGCGGGGCGAAAACGGCGAGTCAGAACTGGGCTTGGCCGCACTGGAGCGATTTGGAGACCGGGTCGATGAGCTTTCGCCGAGGATCGCCCTTACCGCTGTGCCGTGGGGCAATCCCGAAGGGAACCACGACATCTCTTCGGGCTATCCGCCGCAAGACAATTTCTACAACGACCCCCAGTCGCCGGAAAAGCGTTACCTGTGGCGGTGGGCTTGTTTCCAAGCCCCTGATCTTTTGTTGGAGATTCGCCCCGCGGATTCGGTGCTTTGGTCCGCCAACCAAGCGGCGGCACACTTTCAACAAGCTCTTGGGAACGTCCTGACGATTTCCGATACCGCCTCTTTGCCGGCCGCCGTCGGAGCCGGCTCCCCCTGCGGTCTGGCCCCGATTCCCGGTCTCATTCTGGAGACACCGCCGGAAAACCTGGCCGAAGAGCTCGACCGGCTTTGGGGCATCCTATCGGCCGGTTCGATTGCGCCAGCAATATCCCCCGCCCGGCGGGCGCTGGAATCCCGCTATGCCCGGTCTTATATGGACGTGGCCCGAATCCTAGCCTTGGTATACGGATACCAACTTGATCCAGTCAACTACACCCAGGGAGTGGGCATCAGCGGCCGTCTTCGTCTGACGGCCCTGGAAGATGTCAGGCAGGGGAAGGAATCACCGGTAGCCCCTACGGTCCAAAATATAACGTCGCTGGTGGAGCCCTACGTTTCCGGCTCTGTGGAGATGTTCGGCGACACGCCGGGCGGCGCCAACCTGGCGGGCCTGATTTGGGGCGAAGACCTGTCCGAGGCCACCGGCGACCACCGTTACACCGATCTGATCGTGGATGTGGCGGACCGGTACCGGTCCGCCACAGATGACGGAGCGCCGCCGCCCTGCGACCCCGATTTTCGCACTGAAGACATGTTCATGGCCGGTGCGATGCTAGGCCGGGCTTTCGACATCACCGGGGAACCCCGGTACATAGACCTGCTGGTGAAGTTCCTGATCGACGGAAATATACAGCAGGAAGACGGCCTGTTCTGGCACTGCCGGTCCGCCCCTTTCTATTGGGGCAGGGGCAACGGTTTCGCCGCCTTGGGCCTGACCGAGACACTGACCTTCCTGCCGGAAGACCATCCGGGCAGGGGCGTGGTCCTGGCCATGTGCCGAAAGCTATTGGACGCCCTGGGAGGTATCCAAGACCTCTCCGGCATGCTGCCCCAGGTCCTAGATTGCCCTGGCTCATATCAGGAATTCACCGCCACCTGCATGTACGGGTATGCTTTGGCCAGAGGACTGCGGTTGGGCTGGCTGGACTCTTCATATCAAGGGCCGCTTGATTTGGCCTGGAGTGGTGTATCCCAACGGGTCGACGACACCGGCAACGTGGTGGACGGGTGCGCCAGTACCGGCGTGCAATCTACGTTAAAGGAATACCTGGACCGTCCGGCCGTTTTCGGGTTCGACGACCGCAGTGGAGGAATGGCCCTCTGGTTCGCCGTGGAAATGGAGCGTCTGCGCCGGGGGAAAACCGGCGTCTAGGTCTCAAACGGCTATGATTCCCAGGTCGCCGCTGCATCCTGGACCAAAGGCTACGCCAAAGGGGAAAAGGGGCAATTAGGAGTAGCGATTTGTCGATCGGGTGGGCAATCATCAGCGCCGGCGACTTTGCCGACAGTAGGGGCGCCCCAGCTATAAACCAAGCCCAGGGCGCGGAGCTGGTGGCCGTATCCAGCCGGGACCAGGGCCGGGCTGAAGCCTTCGCCGAGAAGCACGGAGCCAAAATCGCCTATTCCTCGGTGGAGGACGTGCTGACCGACTCCAGAATAGACGCGGTCTACATCACCGCGCCCAACCACTTGCACGCCCTCTATACGACGATGGCCGCCAAAGCAGGCAAGCACGTTTTGGTTGAAAAGCCTATGTCGCTTACTGTGTCCGAAGGGCTGGAAATGGTGCAGGTGTGCCGGGGCCGGGGCGTGAAGCTGGGCGTGGGGTTCCACTTGCGGCACCACCCGGGGCACATCGAAGCCCAGCGGCTGGTGGCAACTGGCGCACTGGGCACCATTGCTCTGGCCCAGGCCCAAATGGGCCAGGGCGCCAGAGGCGAGGTATGGCCCGAGCACCGGGCAGGGCTGCGGGACTGGTGGACTCACCCCGAGATGGTCGGCGGGGCCTTCGTAACGATTGCCTTGGGCGTCCATTGCATCGACGACCTACACTTCATCTTGGGGCAGCGGGTGGTGGAGATAACCGCCATCACCGATGGACACACCGCGGAGCGGCCTCTGGAAGACCTGGCCACCATGTGCCTGCGCTTCGATCAAGGCGCCATCGGGACGATATGTTGCGGCTTTCGCATGCCAGATTTCCAGAACGATGTCGCCATCTACGGCAGCCACGGCAAGGTTTTGCTGTCCGGCGCCTCGTGGCCGCGCCTGGAAGGGGAACTGAGGGTGTCCACCGAAACGGTAAACACCACCGTTGCTTATGAACCGGACCGGGTGGCTCTGGTCACCTGGAACGTAGAAGACTTTCAGCGGGCCGTGGCGGAAGACCGGGACCCGGCGGCCTCCGGAGTCGATGGCCTGAAAGTGGTGCAGGTAACGGCGGCAATGGTTGAGTCCGCGACAACGGGCCGAACAGTGAAGCTAGACCCCATGCCTGTCTAAGGTTGGGGGTTTAGCCCAACGTGACCAGAGCCAAAACCAACGCCATCATGATCCGCGAGCGGGTTTCCGACTGGATATAACGCTCCGGACATTTGGCCACCAAGGTCAATGAACAATGTAGTGGCGGGTTTTAAACCCGCCACTACCGCTGCCCGCAACCTCCGCAGATATCACAGGGATTTTTAGTATTCGATGATCGCCCGGCCGAGGATCTCTCCCGCCTTCAGCGCGCCGCAGGCATCGTTGATGTCGTCCAGCCGGTAGCGCCGGGTCACCAGCTTGTCCAGGGGGAATTTCCCACTAGAAGTCTGGCCGGAAAGCCATTGGCCGGGTTTCGCGCTACGCCAATCAGACGTATTCCAGTCTTATACGGCATCGCAGTATATGTCATACGTTTCACGAACCCACTGTGACAGCGATATTCGACGCTGGGAAAACGACGGTTTGTGGAGAATCGGGGTTTCCGTCCGAGTTTCTAGTACAAGACGGGCGCGGTGCCGCCTACCGCATCAAGGGCATGGAATTGCTGGGTGATGGACTGCGGTCCAGGAGAGGAAGGACTATGGGACTTCTTGAAGAGTGGGGCAGGGCTGCCGGGAACTGGGATACCGGGTCCGCCCCTTTTGTGCTGCCGGCCGACGAGGGTAGGCTCAGGTACTTTGATAAGGCCCCTTTATGGAGTTGGGAGGAGGCTAGGCAGGCGCCCGATTTCTATGTTACTGATAAGGACAAGGACCGGCGCTTCCATCTCGGGTTGCTCCCGGTCCCCTTCATGGGAGACCTGCGGAATGCCTCCATCTATGTGCTGATGACCAACCCAGGGGTCAAGCCGGATGATTACCGGGAATCCGAAGAGGATGCCTTCCGGGACGCGCTGCTGTCCAACCTGAAGCAGGAATGGCTGGATG
The DNA here is from genome assembly GCA_034428715.1 of Dehalococcoidia bacterium. Taxonomy (GTDB): domain Bacteria; phylum Chloroflexota; class Dehalococcoidia; order Lucifugimonadales; family UBA3495; genus Io17-Chloro-G2. The sequence goes on from DAOUHE010000164.1 coordinate 5,223, forward strand.
GGTCCTTACCGTTCCCGTACCTGGATCCCCGGTTCGACTGGCACGATGGTTTCGTGTATTGGGATAAGGACCGCGGACTCAGGAGGACCATTGTGGAACTGGCCAGGGTTCGGGGGATATCCGAGCCGGAGGCCCGTGCCCTGCTTTGCGACAAGCTGGTAGTCATCCAGCTGGTCCCATACCACAGCGGTGCCGGGCCGACTGACAGCGACCGCCCGCAAGACTGGCCCTCGGCCCGCCTGGCGGGAGAATTCGTTCGGGATGCGGTCGTCCCCCGGGTCAGGTCTCGGGAAGCTGTCCTTCTGGTCATGCGTCGGCTCAGGAGTTGGGGCCAGTATCTGCCGTCGGACCTTTCTGGGGAGCACGGCCTGTTCAGGCCGGTCCGAGGGACGGAAAGGAGTGCCCCGATGGGCCCGACCAGCCGTGCGGGGCGGGCGATTCTACGGCACCTGGGCGACACGTCCTGACAGGCGTCATCCCCTTCATTGGGATGGGTCTGCCCAGTTTCCCAAGCCAGGCTCGCACAGCGGGGCAGTAGGCCGAACTTTCGAGTTCAGCTTCCCGTTGCCGAAACCAAGCAACGCAGGGGGCGGACCCAAAGCTAAGAAGAAGAAATCTCGAAAGGAGAACCGGAAACCCACCCCCAGTAGTCACCCAAAGAAGACCACGCCGACCAAACGTCCTGAACCAACCCCAGAACAGGTAGAGGCCAGACAGGAGAAGCGCAGGGAGTACGAGCGGAAGAGGAACCAGACCCCGGAGCGGAAGGAACGACAACGCCGCGTCGCCCAGGCATGGCGGGACGAGGCCAAGAAACTGGGCATCTGCAAGGACTGCCCGAACTCCACGGTCCCGGACCAGACCAGGTGCGAAACCTACGCCGCGAAACACCAAGCATACCGGGCAAGACGCACGGCCACGGAAAACGCTGCCGCCAGGCACAGCGGGCCGGACCCACTCTTCCCCAGGATGTTTTCCGAACTGAACTTGGACACTCCCCGACCAGTGACCGTTTGGGCCAATGAGGATGCTGACACGACGAACGAGACCATCACGATGACCCATAGAGTCGTGAGCGACGACGCCAACTACGATGGCATCACAGTTCCCGACTTGGCCGTGACCGTAATCGACAACGACACCCCACAGGTGATCGGGGTATGGACCCAGCCAGGAGACCGACAGCTGGTCGTGAACTGGACCGCCACGGACAAGGCAACCGGCTACAAGGTGCAGTGGAAAGCACCTGGTGACAACTACAACACCAACGCCCGGATGGCGACGATAACCAGTGGTTCGACCACGTCGGCTACAAGATGCCGAAGGATGAGGCGGAGGAGTAGAAGCCGTAACCGTAACAGATGTCATCCGGGGCTCAGCACAGACGTCGATGAGGGGCTCTCTCCGAGGTGTGATGAGTCCGTCCGTTGTGCTTGACGTATCAAGCAGCGTTTGCTATCATGAGCGCATGGAGAATGAGGATCAACCGAAACTAGGTCAATATCTCAGGGCCTTGCGCGATGCCAAGGCCTTGTCCCTTAGACAAGTGGAAGGTAAGACAGGTATCTCCAACGCTTTTGTCAGCCAAATGGAATCGGGGAAGGTCAAACAGCCGTCCCCGGTTATACTTTACAAACTCGCTGAGCTCTACGGTGTCCCGTACGAGTCTCTGATGGAGCTAGCTGGTTATCCCTCGCCCTCTGCGTCGACGACCGAGCCACGATCCGCATCAGCGGTTTTTCGTCGGTTCGGCGAAATCACGCCGACAGAGGAAGCTGAGTTGCTTGACTACCTCTCTTTCCTGCGCTCCCGTGCCAGGAAAGGACGGCGCGGGACATAGGGATGAATGACGGCGCCTGCTTTTCGGACTCGCAGAATCGTCTGCCCTTGCGGTAAAGAGGGTGTGGGCCAGCAAGGCTGGGACTACACAGATCGTTTGTGGATCGTCAACACTGAGGAGTCATGCGGGACTCAGCCTATCTAGGGGATGTTTTATGGGCCAAATAGAGACCAACGTTTTTGAAATCCTGAACTTGGCCGAGCTTGAAAGCCAGTACCGACGCTACCGGATTAAGGGGCTCACTAGTGGTCAGGTAGACTACGATCGTAACGTTCAGGTTCTTATCCGCGATCTCAGCCAGCTTCTGAAGAGTCCCGTTACAGTGACTGAAGACGAGGGCCAGTTGTATCTCATCGTCCCCGTCGATTCCGGCGATCCACCTTCACCGTTTCAAGTGTCCAACACAACTGCATACTTCGAACCGACTCCCGACATTACCACTCTCGATTATGCGAACCCTACACGGGACACCGAACAGATTTGCCTGAGATTTCTTCAATTCATGATCAATGGGTACTTCTATCACGATCGCCGGTACTGGCAACCCTCCAGCGGCTATCCTCAGTTCGAGAGAGAGCCAATCCTTACCAAGGAAGGGATTGATGTCTACCGAGGCTACTCAGTTCGCGTAGTTTATAGCGAGACATCCGGCTTTGGCGTCTGTGTTGATGTCACGCATAAGTACGTGTCTCATAATCCTCTCCCTGCTGGGCTTACCCAGAGCGCATTTGCAAACCTCAGAGGGACACGCTGTGTTTATCACTATGGTCTCGCATGGTACGAAATACGGCCAATGAACTATTCAGACCTCACGGTTACCGAACAACTGCTGAAACTCGATGATCGGGGAGCAACGTCGCTTTTCGATTTCATAATGAGCAATGCTCCAAAGCCGTTTCCGAAGGATGTAGCGGACCTGTCGCCCGATAGCCCAGCTGTTGGCTTTCGCCAATAAATCCTTAGCTGGGATTGATAGCCCGAATCTCAAAGTTCGCGTTTCATCGGATGCCGTTACTGTTCCGAAAAGGGTGTTCCTGCCGCCAGATGTGGAATTCGGCAACGGGATCGTCCTGTCTGTGCGGGGGTCCCGGGATTCTTCCTATGTCAGTCTCGAGAATCTAGGCAAAGAACGACTGGGAGCGCTTCGTGACCCCAAGATTGGGCCTTATTCTCGAAAGCCACTCGACCGGCAGTACTTTATAGTGCCGAGGTCGGCGGCTGACAGCTACGGTCCGGCTTTCATCGGCGATCTAGAAGCCGAGGTCAACGCGCTCTACGATCAAGAGGTTCCCTACTCTCCGACCATCATCAAGTATGACGATCGTGTGGAGAAAACGTTTCCTGCACAGGCGAGTGCTGTCCTCGGAGCTGTAGAAGCGGCTGGTCTGCAGCCCGGATACGGCATTGTCATGATTCATGAAGTTGGGCGAGGTAGAGGCGAACATGACCAACTCGCGGCTATGCTAATGACCAAGCTTCGAGAACAGGAGCTATTTGTGTCAATCATTCATACGAAAGTGCCGGGAGAATCTTATCGCCTCATCCAACACGCCAGCAACGGACCAGCGTACATGGCAATACCTCAGAAAAGGAGCAGGCTTACCGGCTACCTACGCAATGTCGCTATCAACAAGGTCCTTCTTACGAATGAGCGATGGCCCTTCGTGCTATCAACTCCGTTGAACGCGGATCTTACTATAGCCTTGGATGTGCAGAATAATACGGCCTGCTTCACTCTCCTTGGAAAGTCAGGGCCGTCTATCCGGACCGAGATATCCCACTCCAGGGACAAAGAAAAACTGGCTCAAGCACATGTAAAGAAGGTTTTGCTCGATATCTTGAGGCAAGAGACTTCGTTGGGGATTGACGAGGTCGAGAGCATCATGCTGCTTCGAGATGGCCAGTTGTTCAAGTCCGAGATAAACGGCGTCAAGGATGCAATTGCCACGTTGCACAATGAAGGACTTATGAAAGGTACGTCAGTCTCTTTTGTCGAAATACCCAAGACATCAGCTGTCTCATTTCGGCTATTTGAAGTAGAAACTCAACACGGGGGCAAAGAACGGGTTGAAAACCCAGGCCTTGGCCAATACCACGTGCTGAATGGCAGGTCCGGATACATCTGCTCCACGGGACGCGAGTATCTTCGTCAAGGGACGGCCCAGCCACTAAGCGTGAGGTACGTAGAGGGCACCATGCCCTTCGGTCGAGTCTTAGAAGACGTTTATGGACAGACGTGCCTGGCGCTTACTCGACCCGAAGGGTGCTCACGCCTCCCATTCTCGCTCAGGCTCACGGATATTCGTCTGGCTGAGCACGCCGGGGACTACGACCAGGATGCGCTTGCCTTTGGTGAAAATGTAGACCCAGAAGACACGCGGAACTACGAATCCGACCAGGAGGGACGAATTGAGTGACGGGGCGTTGAACGGCAGCATCTACCAACAACTGCGCTCCTACGCGGACACGTTGGATCGTGCTCTGATCGACCTTCGTAATCCTCAGGACACGATAGTTGATGAGGCAAGGCGACAAATCGCGGACCTGCTACGCAAGGCGACAGTAAACCAGTCGGAGAATCACGCCGCGATGATGCTCAGAATAGTGTTGAGGCGACGCCTCCAGGGAGGCCTCGTCCTTTGCGATAAGCTGGCCACGGTTCTTGAGGGGCGTCCGCCGGACTCGTCCGAACTCGATCAGCTTGAACACATCGCGCTCGAGCTAGACAAGGAATGCTCGACAGCCCTCGCCAGGATCAGAGGCAAACGATGATTGAGGGTTACATCGATGCCGCGATACGCCAGGCTCAGGAGCGCGCACGGATCTTGAAGGCGAAAATCTCTAATTCTTCCCAGGTCAATGAGTTTGTAGCTCTACGCCAGACTTGCGAGAACTTGATCGATGATCTAATCGATAATTTTGGATACCTTTTGAAGGACCCAGTTATTCTGCGACAAGACCTTGTGGCAGAACGAATTCGGTTCTTTCGTAGGTTGCAAACCGATCTTACGAATTTGGAAACCACGGCAGTCGCAGCGTTGACTAGGTCGCACACAGACGACGCTGCACTGAGTAGGCTCGTGGCCGATATTCACAGGGAGATAAACTGTCCCTTGACACCACCCACGGTCACTTGTCTCTCTCGCGCATACTTTTCGATCAACCTCGACTTCCGTCTACTAGAGGTTCCTCTGGCAGAATCAGACTTCCTGTTGCACCTGCCCGACCTATATCACGAGATCGCGCACCCCCTGATCACTGAGGAGAATAACCCGGTCATCGAGCCTTATCAGCTTGAGTACTCTAAATTCCTCGGAGCCGCTTTAGCGTACTTCGATGAAGAAAGAAAAACAAATCTGCGATCCACCGGCCCACGGCAGTACTTCGGAGAGATTATTGAGACCCTCGAATACGCCTGGACTATGGGGTCGGCAAATGAGATTTTCTGTGACCTCTTCGCCATCTATACCCTGGGCCCGGCATACGCCTGGGCCCACTTTCACCTGACGGCAGGGCACGACGCCGACCCATATGAAGTGCAATTGTTGGGGCAGTTATCGCACCCACCGGATCACGCCAGGATGGAGGCTATGCTGATTGGTCTCGATTTGATTGGATTCGCTGACCATGCCGCCGTCGTCCGAAAGA
>DAOUHE010000165.1:0-9792 GCA_034428715.1 Dehalococcoidia bacterium
GGTGGTTGAACGGTCAACCTAATATTTGCTGCCACGGAGCCGGTAATAAAGGTCAGGGCCAGCTGATCACCGGAGGGATCCAGCCACCCACATCTGACTGATAGATCGGGGTTTGGGTAAAGGCGGTGAATATCTCGTATCTGTACTCGGCTAAAACGTTACTGGATAAGGGGTTACTGGAAGGCGTGATTACCTGAAATCCCGCTGTCTCCTGGTTGGCTTCCACCTTCTCAGCCAGCCATTTCTCGTCCACGTATCCTTCTTGCGATACCTTCTGGGCTTCGATGGCGGCCTGGGACTCTCCGAGCTGTCCGTGTCCAGAATCACTCGCCTATGCGGAGTGTGAGCCATGGCCAGTTTGACAAGTATGCGCCTATTGACATTTCATTTATGCCTGTAATATATTTAGCGCCTCTCGGTGCGGCGCGCATGATTCCGGTCGTTGGTTGAGCGTATTGGGTGGTTCTTCGGTGAAACATGCCGTGTTGAATAGTGGGGTTAACTTACTTTTGAAAATCGTAATCCGCACGATCGGTAGGGCGCGTCAAACCCCAACGTAAACCGATTCGGAGGTCTACCCATGTCGTACCGTTGGATCATACAGCCCAAAGGAATCATGACCATCTGGTTGCTCTTGACCCTGGCGGTCATCGTGGCCTGCGGCGCCGCCGCCGAGGTGCCCGCAGCGTCAGAACAGAAGGCAGCGCCAGCGCAGCCGGCGCCCACCCTGCTAGCTCCCGTCGGCGGGATCACGCCTATACCCGCTCCGGAGCAGTCGGCGGCCGCGCCGGCGGCCGTACCTGAGCCAACCCCCGCGGCGGTGGCGGCTTCGGAGAACTTCGGCGGCCTAATCGCCATGGCTGCCTACTCCAACCCAACTAAACGGTCTCTCTATTGGGGCGGGTCTGGGTTGGCAGGCCTGGGCCCCGCCTACAACGGCTTGGTGGAGTGGAACCCGGAGCAGCCGGACAGCACGGTGATCCGGGGTGACTTGGCGCACTCGTGGGAGTTGTCGGATGACGGTCTGACCTATGTCTTCCACCTGAATGAGGCCCGCTGGCACGATGGCATGCCCGTCACCGCCGAGGACGTGGTGTTCAGCCTGGACAACATGGTATGCCCGGACTGTTTCGAAATCTCCAAGGGGCGGCCCAGTACCTCTAGCATCAACATGATTGGAGCCAACTACGAGAACGGTCGGTCCCGGGCCATTGACGAGAAGACAGTGGAGGTAACGCTCAAGAACCCGCAGCAGGCCTTCCTGCTCATGCTGACTGACAACAACGCAGCGATCTCGCCAAGACACACGGTGCTGGACCAGGGGAAGTTACAAGAGGTGTACAAAGGGGAGAACCTCAACGGCTCGGGCCCATTCAAGCGCGTGGGGCTTACCCCCGACGTCAGCATGGAATGGGAAAAGAATACCGATTACTTTAAAGAGGGCTACCCCCGCATGGACGCCATGACCCACTTCGTTATCACCGAGCCCGGAACGCTGGCAGCCGCTTACAAGACAGGGCAGGTGCTGATGCAAAATTTCTCGACCACCCCCTTGAATCCGCTGCAAGCGGTACAGCTGGCCGAAGACATGGCGGGAGAGCTCACGATGCACTGGGCCGGCCCCGCTGGTTTACGAGGCTTATACGTAATGACCAAAAAGGCGCCCTTCGACGACCCACTGGTGAGGCGGGCCGTTAACCTGGCCCTGCACCGCCAGCCCGTCTCTCAGCTGCTTAGTGGTGGCATGTTCCTGATAGGCACCCCTCTGCCCCCCGACCGGTGGTACAGCTACACCTTGGAGGAGGCAGAAAATATGCCCGGTTTCCGGGAGCTCAACGGGGAAAAGCACCCCGATGATATAGCCGAGGCCCGCCGGCTGCTGGCCGAGGGAGGCTACCCTGACGGGCTCCAGGTGGAACTGTCTTTCAGAGATTGCTGTGGGTATCCTGATGCGGCGGCGATAGTGGCGGACCAACTGAGGAAGTTTTTAGACTGGGACGTTACGCTGAAGAATTGGGAGACTGCCGCCGGCTCCGTGGCACAAGATGCTGGGAACTTTCAGTTCTGGTTTCAGGGGACTTCCTACACCCTTGATACCCCGTCTTCGGCGTTGAGCCGGTACGAAGCAAAAGGCCCCGCAGCGAGGCGGGCCGTTGGAGGAAATGCCTCGTCGGGTTGGGTCCCCGACGGGCTTCAGGAGCTCATCGACCTGATAGGGGCCGAGCAGGACCCGGACAAGAAAAAAGAGATGTCGCTGCAGGCCCACGACATCATGTTGAATGAGGACACCAACTACATCGGCGTTCTTTGGACTATGAGACACTGGCCGGTAAGCAATCGGATTCAGAATTTCAATATGCATCCCAACAGCTACGCCCAGCGCAAGCTGGAGCACATCTGGTGTGATCCCAAGTGCTAGGCCGGGCAATCCGCTGCGGCGGTTGATAAAAGGCCGGGCCCACCCCCTACCGGGGGTGAGCCCGGCCTTTTCTGAATACTACCCAAGGTTCCCGTCAAATCTGGCTCGGGAGTTTTGCCCGCAGATGGTTGACCCTTAGGATTTTGGCCCGGAGGCGTCTGGAGAGATGCGCGCTTATGCAGTCAAAAGGGTGGGCCTGTTTTTCCCTTCATTGATACTAATCTCCCTAGTCGTGTTTACCATCCTGCGCGTCGTGCCCGGCGACCCGGCGGTCATGATGCTTTCTGGTGGAGGCGAGGAAGGAGAAGAATACACTCAAGAAGCGCTGGCCAACCTGCGGGCCGAGCTGGGGACCGACCGGCCCATTTACGTCCAGTACGCGGACTGGGTGTGGAAAATGCTGCGGCTGGATTTCGGCGCATCTCTCTTCTTCGACAACCCCGTTAGTGAGCACATAGAGCAGAGGCTGCCGGTTACCCTGCAGCTAGGCCTGATGGCGGCGTTCCTGGCCGTCATAGTGGCTGTACCCCTGGGGGTGTACTCTGCCTTGAGGCAGGACACCATAGCAGACTACATTGCTAGGACCATCACCATCCTAGGTATTGCGGTGCCCAACTTCTGGGTTGCTATCATGATGATCTTTTTTCTGGTGCTGTGGTTCGGCTACTTGCCCCCCTTAGGCTTCGTCAATTTCTGGGATGACCCGTCAGCCAACCTCCAGCAGCTTATCTTCCCCGCCATCGCTCTGGGCACTTCCAACACAGCGTTCATAGCTCGAATTACCCGCTCTGCCATGCTGGAGGTGCTGCGCGAGGACTATATCCGGACCGCCCGGGCCAAAGGTCTGCGGGAGGCGGTGGTGATTTTCCGGCACGCCCTCCGGAATTCCCTTTTGCCGGTGCTTACCGTAGTGGGCCACGAGGTGGGGGGGATTATCTCGGGCACGGTAGTCATCGAGGTCGTTTTTCTGGTGCCTGGGATGGGCCGGTTGTTGATTACCAGCATCGTCAACCGGGACTTCGCCATGATTCAAGGCGTCGTCATAATGATCGCCGTCTTCGTCCTATCTATAAACCTGATCGCGGACCTCCTCTACGCCTGGCTGAACCCGAGGATCCGTTATTCCTAGCCTCATTTAGCCATGGTGGAGACATCGAGAGAAGAAAAATGAGCTTACAACCATCGAACGCCACGGTTTTTCCGGTTCAACCTGTGGGTGGCTGGCAGACCATCAGAAGGCCAGTAGTTAATTTTGTCAAGCGAAAGCATCTGGGGGCTTTTGGGCTGGCAGTAGCCATTGTGCTCATATTCGTCGCTCTCTTCGCCCCCTGGATTGCGAACCATGACCCTTTTGAACCCCGGTTCGAGAATCAGTTTGGCCAACCCAGCCGGGAGCACTGGCTCGGTGGTGACCATCTGGGCCGTGACCTGTTCAGCCGGCTGGTCTACGGCGCCAGGATTTCGCTGTATGCGGGCATCCTGTCCGCATTCATCGGGGTCTCCATCGGCATGATGGTAGGAGTTATCAGTGTCCATTTTGGGGGAAAGACCGACCTCATCATCCAGAGGGTGATCGACACCATGCAGGCCTTTCCCACCTTTATTCTGGCCATAGCCATCATGGCGGCCCTGGGGGCTTCCCTCAACAACGTGGTCATCGCCCTGAGCATCGCCTTCATTCCCAGCCCTGCCCGTGTCATCCGGTCTCAGGCCCTGGCGATAAAGGAGATGGACTATATACTGGCCGCCAGAGCGGTGGGGGCCGGGGCCTGGCGGATTATGGTCCGGCATATGATGCCCAACTTGTTCTCCCTCTACCTGGTGATGGTGACCTACTATCTGGGATCAGCCATCATCGCCGAAGCAGGCCTCAGCTTCCTGGGGGTAGGCACCCCTCCGGACGTTCCATCCTGGGGTGGCATATTGAACAAAGCCGCGGCCAACACGACGATAGCGCCCTGGATGGCAGTATTACCCGGGATGGCAATATTTATAGTGGTGTTCGCCTGGAATGTGCTGGGGGATGCGTTGCGGGACATTCTGGACCCAAGGTTGCGTGGGACCGGCGTCGGTGCCTAACGGCGCGGGCCGGCCAAGGCGGGAGCATTTGGTTTGGGTTCCCGCTGGGCGTTGTATCGTGCCAGGTAGCGCCCAACCCGATTAAACGAAACCAGGATAGATAAACCGGCGGGTTAAGCCAAGCCGCATCCTGTGCCCGGGCGGGCGCACCGAACACGCCAGTCCCCGGACTGGTTGAAATCCGCCTGAGAACCGTCCGGGAATTACCGGGAAGCTGCCTGGGCAGGGGCCTGTTCAAAAGCCATGGTGACGTAGCGTATGAAGATGGCCCCCACGGGCGACCCCAACGGCGCATTTGCCACCAGTAAGGCAATGACATGCTTGGCGCCGGGCACGGCCGGTTCCTCGATCATCATCCTCTTGGGGGTGTTGTTTCCGGTGACCACGCCGATACTGCCGTCAATCTTGCCATCGATATATATTTCGCCGTAGTTGTCCACGTTGGTCTCGAAATAGACTCGGTTGCCCGCCACCTTCTGCCCCCTTACTTCCTCGGGCATGGTGAAGGCCAGCCGATACCAGGCGAAGGTAAACCCCACCGACAAACGCTCTTGGACGTTGACGTCTTGGTCCCAGCCGGAATCGTCATATTCGGCCAGGCGGGCGGGACTCCCCAACATCTCCGCCACTAGCCCTTGGTTGGGTTCCCCCGGCACCAGGCCCATCCCCCGCCGCCAACCGTCCGCCGACAATATCTGCATGCTTTCCTTGCTTTCCAGGTCCAATGCCACTCTAGCCATTTCTGTTCACCGTAAATCCTATGATTGACCGGAATCGACCGGCGAAGATTAGAGTCCCTATCCCGCCGCCGCCGTCCCGACGAACCGCATATTATCATCGCCCGCCGGGCAAGGGAAATCGGCCTGCCGGCCTACTGTCCTACCTACCCGTGTTAGGCGACCATTTGTAAATCTTCATTAGGGTTCCACCCATGAGTGCGGAACGCTCTGAGTCTGAGAGGAGATCGGTGACCCGGAACGCCTCAACGCCCTGCTCGTAGGTCAACAATCCCACTGCCCGGGTCCAGTCTGTGCCCCACAAGCATCGGTCGAAGCCGAACGCGGCGAATACCTTGCCAAGGGGCTCCCAGATGTCCGGGTATGGGAACGGCTGATGGGACAGAGTACAAGCTCCTGAAATCTTGATGGCCACGTTGTCGAATGCCGCAAGTGAAATTACATTAGTCAAATCGGCGAACGTGTTCGGCGGTGCTGGCGGCTCCGAGGGCTGGACCAGACCCACATGATCGACCACCATCTGGGTTTCGGGATGGCGGCGTGCCAGTTCACCAAATAGAGGTAGCTTGCCCGAACACATGACATTAACAGGAATACCAGCTTGGCCACTGGCGGCCAGTATTTGATTGATACCCGGATCGTCCGCTTCGAATGCTTGGGCGGTGAGCATGATACGGGCTCCGACTACACCCGGTGTCCCTGCCCATCCAGCGATCTCGTCAGCGACCGCTTCCGACTGCGGGTCGAATGGCTTGATCAAACCGAACCGGCCGGGATGTTTCGCGTACACCTCGAGTGCATAGGTGGCATCGTAGCGATACATGCTGAATGGTGAAACCAGCAAAGCCCCATCGACGCCCACCGAGTCCATCGCTGCCACCATATCGTCGCCGGTGACCTCATCCGGACCCTGCAAGAATCCGCTCCAAGGACGATCAGGACTGTTCTTCTCGTAGGAATGTACTTGGGAGTCAATTGTGGGTGTCTGATTTGCCATGGCGCTAACCCCTCCTGATTTACATATGCAAGGTTTGTGCTCGCGACGTGAGCCAGGCGTTCACCGCTGTTTCAAGCCTTCACACCGCTTGGCCTTCATCTGAGAATATAGCAGTTATAGCTTTGGCAGGGTATCGTGCCTCACTGCCGGAAATGGGGTATCACGTCGTTGCCCAAAACCCGGATGGTCTGCAGCGCCTGTTCCCGTTCGTCCAGGGCGCACCGAAACAACACGTGGGTGACTCCCGACCGCTCCATATTTTCCAGGTATTCAATGCATTCGGCCGGGCCGCCGGTGACCAGCGACTGCTCCAGCTCCTCGGCGCCGAACCCCCTGTACCCATTTTCGAAGAGAGTCTGGGCTTCCCGGTGGCCGGCGGCCGAGGTGGGAGCCAGATGGGTGTCGCGCCGGAGCACGATGTCCATATCCTCTTCGTTGCGGCCGCATTCCGTCATGGAGTCGCGATAGACCTGAATCCCCTTTTTGACCAGGTCCGGCGTCCACCCCGGCACTATGGCCCAGCCATCTCCCAGCCTGGCTGCCCGTTGTATGGCGGGTTCGGCGCCCCCGGCGATCCACATGGGCAATGGCCGGGAGATGGGTTTGGGGTTCAGGGAAATGGGCGCATCGAAGGAGTAGTGGCGGCCCTTGTAGGTAACGCCGTCTTTCTCCAACAGCCGCCGCATGATCTCGAAGGTCTCCACAAACCGGGAAACCCGGGCCCGCTGGGTTGTTTGAAAGGCCGTGAATGCCGCCGGATCGTATCCCAGGGCGTTGATCACGGTGATGCGCCCGCCGCTGATGACGCCCAGGGTGGCCAGCTGTTCCGCCAGCAAGATGGGATTGTAGAAGGGCAGCAGGAACAGGGGCAGCAACTGCATGTTGCCGCTGATGGAGGAAAGGTTGGATATGGCCGGCAATACCTGCACATAATGGTCGGCGGTCAGGTGGTGGTCGCCCAATGAGAATGAATCGAACCCCAGTTCCGCCATCAGCTTGACTTCTTCGACCAGGTTTTCCATGATCACCGTGCTTTCCCGGCTAATGGGGTAGCTGGACGTCAGTGACATGCCGATTTTCATAGTGGGGTCTCTCCTGAGTCTTCGCAATTGAGCCTGAACCATACTACTATGACCTGTGAGACAACGATAGCTCACTCCAGTATTCCAGGGATCTGGCGGTGGCTTTACCCGGGCGCCCAATAGTACACTCGGCGCAAAAGCCGAATGTGAGGAGCAACCAATGGCTTTGATAACATCCAGGGGCAACCCGCGGGTCATCGCCATCGAGGAGCATTATTGGGATAAGGAGGTTGCCGAGACTTTCCAAGACGGCGACTCGGTGCGAAGGACCTCTCCAATAATCCAGCGGCTGTACGACTACAGCGAATTGCGGATACAGGAAATGGACGAAGCGGGCATCGACTTCCAGGTGCTGTCCCACGGCGCCCCATCCACCCAGAGGGGTGACGCGGAGACTTCGGTAAGACTGGCCCGCAACGCCAACGACCGGTTATACGACATCGTCGGCGCCCACCCAGACCGGTTTGCCGCCTTCGCCGCCCTTCCCACCCCCGACCCCATGGCTGCCGTTGCCGAGTTGGAGCGCTGCGTCACCAGATTGGGGTTCAAAGGGGCCATGGTGCATGGCCTGACCAACGAACTGTTTTTCGACGACAAGCGTTTCTGGCCCATCTTCCAGCAGGCACAGGAGCTGGACGTACCGTTGTACGTGCATCCTGCCACGCCCCACCCTGCCGTGGTGGAGGCCTATTACCAGGACTATCTGCAAGACTTTCCCTCCCTGCTCACCGCCGGTTGGGGGTTCAACGTGGAAACGGCCACCCAGGGCATCAGGCTGGTGCTGTCCGGGGTGTTTGACGCGTATCCCGATGTGAAAATCATCCTTGGCCACCTTGGAGAGGGCCTGCCGTTCTACCTGTGGCGGATCAACCAGGCCCTGGCGCGGCAAGGCAACAGAGACACATCTTTCTCGTTCCGGGATTATTTCTGCAAGCACTTCTGGATCACCACCAGCGGTTTTTTCTCCAACCCCTCCCTGCTGTGCTGCGTCATGGAGATGGGCGTTGACCGAATACTATTCTCCGTGGATTACCCCTTCGTGATGAACCAACCCGCGGCCGACTGGATACCAACCATTCCACTGAGCGCCGAGGACAAGGCAAAAATCCTCAGCGGCAACGCCGAGAGGTTGTTGAAGTTGTAGGGGGCCACCAGGATGTTTGATCACGCGCCAGGTCAGTTGCCTGAGGCGTTTTGTGGCATATTCATGATTCGCTGCGCCCGGCGACAATGTCCTTCGACTCCCTCACGAACAGCGGTTTCGGTGGCATATCGGTTATGATGAGCGTTTGGGCGGGGTTCGCCCCGAGCGCCACCGAATAATCAGAACATCAGGGAAGTTAACATTCCGCTGCAGGACAGAGAATGGTACCGGACTTACCGTCAATGGACACGCCCCCGGTGGCGCTCCCAAAGACGGGAAGTTGACATGCCGCAGCAAGTCAGAGAACCGAACCGAACATACGATCATTCATTGGACTCGCCGCAGGTGGCGCTTCCGAAGAATGGTCCGCCGAACCATTTCCAGGCTAATTAAGGCAAGTGTAAAACTAGCGGTCGCGGTGTTGCTTCTAGCATACATCGCGGTGACCTTCGTCCATCTCACCAACGGGTTGAGCCTCGGATCGAGTCTAGTAGCCGGATTTCAGGACGCCAGATTAGGAATCACTTGTCCAACGAACCTCGAGCGCCAATGGGAATTCATTGATCGAACAAAAATCGAGCATTTGTCATTCATCGCTGCTTTGGACCAGGGCAAACATGCTTACGAAGAGATATGTGCGGGTGACCGATCCCCACCGCAGGGATGGATAGCATTGGCGCAGGAATTGAAAAAGGATTTGGGTGCTGATCAGCCTGCGGACCCCCTATCTCGATCGATGAATGAACGAACTCCTTCGCCAATTACGGTATTCGATTCAAGACCGTCACCCACGAAATTCATTGTTAAAGTGCCAACGCCGAAACGTGTGCAGCCCAACCGGGTACCATCGGTACCGTCAAATGTAAAATTGCAGAACTCCCGATGGCAAAATGAAATTGGGGATTTGGAAAAAGCCATAGCTCGAGAAATAAACAGTTATCGTGTTTCTTTGGGACTTTCGGCGTTAACTTTCGATAACAAAATAGCAGACCAAGCTCGGCAACATTCGGAAAAGATGGCTAAGTTTTACGCTATAAAAGGTGAGTTGGTACATTCAGATGAATTGACATTGTCTGACCCGTTTTTGGGGACAGGGTTTGGGTGTGGAGAAAATGTTTTGTCTGGGCCTCGCTCCACCAGTGAAACCTTGATGTATGGAGTTGTTATTAGTAGGCAAGAGGATCTTCACAATATGGCTGCCTGGGACTTAGGGATTGTCACGAAATAATTAGTTCAATTGAGCAGCGCAACGCGGGGTAGCAGCGAATAATTCCATTCACCATGGAAAGAGTCTCTACGCAAATAGATGGCTTCGAGTTCGTCGTCCGATACGG
>DAOUHE010000166.1:0-7248 GCA_034428715.1 Dehalococcoidia bacterium
CAGGTGGTGGAGGATATTGCGTCCGGTACGGCTTTCCTGGAGGTAGTCCTCAGCGATTTCGGTAAGGCCCAAGGCATCATCAAACTCTCGAAAAGCAAGAAGACCAGCGTCGGTGGTGATGGTGGCACCGTGAAATGCCAGGCGGACTTTGGGGTTGCACTGGAGCCGGAGAGAGGCCTTTTCGCCGTCACCCATGGGGTGCCTCCAGGATGCTTACGCTACCTATATAAAACTCGCCAGGCTATGGGGTAATTATAGCCATACCGACGGCCAACGTCTCACAAATGGACAATGGTTTAAAGAATGCCGACGATTTACTCAGAGGGATATTCACCCATATGGGAAATGTGGGCTTAAGTTGGCTGGGATCGTGGGCCTCAATTGCCGGATCGCCGTTATAGTCCATGATCGTCCCGGTGGCGCAAACCGAGTGTCCCTCGTATCCGGCGGCGAAGTTGGACGGGAAATTCATTTGGTCATCTTTCCAGATGATCACCTTGAAGGATGGTGGGATCTCCAACCCCATGCCAGTGCCTCTGACGTCGGCCCTTGCCACAAAAGTGTCAAATATGAAAATGTAGGGCTTGCCTTTCGCACCTGTTTTGTAGCTGTACTCTGTGACGCTACCCTTCACCGTCCTCACCTCTCCTATGTGTTCTCCCGCATTGGACGACGAGATGTAACCCGCCGCCGCATCGGCAGCCAACTCAGCCGCGCTGGCTGGCGCGATAGCTTTGGGCTCGGATCGGCCGCATGCGGCGAGGGCCAGTAGTCCGATAGTTCCAGGACCCACCACGGAAACAGGTAACTTAGCCGCATACTCTACTTCCTTCAACCGGTTGGCGGAGGAATTCGAAACCAGTATAGCCCGCATCGAAGGAAAGGCACAAATATCCGACATAAGAAAAATCGGCAACGCGCCAATGGATAGAATGTGACTCTAGGGAGGCGTCACCGGGGTAGGCAAGGGTGGGGTGTCAGGGGTAGGAGCTGGAGCTACCAACGGCGGAGCAGCTAATGGGAGGCCCCAATGTGACTTTTCATGTATCTTATCGCCCGCAACGCGGTGAAGATAAATTGCTGCCCCGTATCGTGGGAGATTGCGCCGTCCTCGGAATGAGCAGCCTCGTTCC
Source organism: Dehalococcoidia bacterium (assembly GCA_034428715.1). GTDB lineage: Bacteria > Chloroflexota > Dehalococcoidia > Lucifugimonadales > UBA3495 > Io17-Chloro-G2. The sequence continues at coordinate 1,134 of DAOUHE010000166.1, forward strand.
GTGGCTTCCTTAGACCGTCAAACAGAAATATAAATTCAAACGGCAAGACATTGGCGGCAGCTATCCGGTTGACTCTGGCAGTGTCGTCATCAGATTCTCCACCCTGGTGGCCAAGCCTTACTAGCTCTTGATGGACAATATCCCAGGCCTTTAAGATTCTTGTTGGAGAGTCATACGTAAATGCCGTATATTTAAATAACGAATCGAGTTGCGATTCGGGTAAAAGAAACGTCTGAAATGGTGGAAGCGGGTTAGGCGGCGGTTCTTCTGGCTCTGTCTCCTCAGGCGCAGGTAATGAGTCTGCTATTCTGGCAACATCATGGACTCCCCGGCGAAATTCGACATCGATGTTTGCCCCACCAACAGAGGCTTTTAATGCAGCAATTTCATCGATCAGCCGCCTAATATGAGCACGTAACACCACCACGATGATGATCACAACCATTGGCCATGCCAACGCCTCGTTAGCGGCCAGTGCGAACGCAAGCAACTCCATTCGCCAATTTTACCATCAAGCGCGACAATCGAAGCGAGACTCTCGCTTGTCAGTGAACCCAGGAACGGGTTTTGTCTATCCTGTCTCCCCAAGTTTACTGGCGACAATGCCCGGGATCTGCGAAGTCTTGGCCCAGGCTATCGTCGACCAACGGGATAAAAACCGTCCGTTCCGGCCCGTGGAGGAAATCACTGACGTCCCTAGGATCGGTCCGGTGACATACCAGAAAATCCGCGACCTGGTGACAGTGGGCAGCTCTCCATGACGGCCGGGGCTCTTCTTCAGGTGTGTTGTCCTGGCGATGATTATCAGACGGGTGTTTGACGGCGCCGTGATCGATGCTCTGGGAAGGATAAGTTGAGGCTGGTTTACCTGGCGGTTTCTTGGCTGGCGGGGATATCCTTGGGGCTTGCCTTCGATGTTCGTGCGTTGCCGGTTTTCCTTCTTTTTCTGGCCACCATTCCGCTGGGGTTCCAGTTGTTTCTGGCAGGGCGATCCCCAAGGCCGTTGGTCTTGTTGGCGGTTTTGGCCGGCGTGATGCTGCTGGCCTGGTGGCGGGTGGAGGTAGCGGGGCAATCAACAGCGCCTCCGGACATCTTAGATCAACAGCGGGCAACGGTCACGGGCCGGGTGGTTGACGATCCCGAGGCTAGGTCTCGCAACGTTCGGTTCGCCCTGGCGGCGGAGACTATAGATCTGGGCGCCGGTCCTCAAGAGGCCTCTTCCAAAGTCCTGGTTTACGCCGAGCCACCCTCGTCCCTGATTCTCTCGCGGCAACCACCATTTTTTCAATATGGCGACCGGATGACCGCCGAGGGTTTGTTGCAGCGTCCCAAACCTTTCAAGGGTTTCGATTACCCGTCCTACCTGGAGAGCAAGGGCATCTTCGGCGAGCTGTGGGCCCGGCAGGTGACGGTTGGCGTTTCCGATCAGGGCGGGCTTCAAGATTCCGCCAGAAGGGGATATTCACGTTTAGAAGGGCCTTGGCCCGGAACCTAGAGCGAAACCTGCCCGTTCCCCAGTCCGCGTTGGCCCAGGCCCTGCTGTTGGGACTCAGAGGCCAACTGCCGCCCCAAGTCAAGGATGACTTTCGGGCCACGGGCACCTCCCATCTGTTGGCCATATCGGGACTGCACGTGGGCGTGCTGTTGCTCCTGGCCATGGGATTGGTTTCGCTGACCATAGGCCGTAGACAGCCCCTTTATTTCCTGGTGCCGTTGGCCGTCATATGGATATACGCCTTGACCAGCGGTATGCCGGCGTCGGTGGTGCGGGCCGGGATCATGGGGAGCACCGTCTTGGCCGCGCTGGCGTTGGGCCGTCCCCGCCGGGTGCTGCCGGCATTGTCATTGGCCGCGGCGATCATGGTGGGGATCGATCCCAAGGTGTTGGGCCAGGTGTCCTTCCAACTCAGCTTCGCCGCGGTGGCGGGAATCGCTTTGGTCTTGCCAACGCAGCCCAGGCTGGCTGAGTTGCTGTCGATTCGCACAGGCCCCAACCACCAGCGTGGCGGATGGTTGCGTATCTGGCTTGGGCGCTGGCCTGCGGGTATCGCAACCACCCTGCTGGTGTCGGCGGCGGCTACACTGGCGACTTGGCCACTGGTGGCCTACAACTTCCAGCAGATCCCATGGATGGGAATCCCCGTGACCATGTTGGCATTACCGGCGTTGCCTTTTGCGCTGTTGGGTTCTCTCGCTTCGGCGCTTGCCGGTCTGCTGCATCCAGCGGCGGGGCAACTCTTTGGTTGGATGGCGTGGCTGCCGCTGACCTATATGTTGAAGCTGGTATCCTGGATGCCCCATTTCACCACCTCTGGGGGCTGGGTGGGCGTTCCACTACTGGTGGGTTGGTATGGGGCGCTGGCCTTGGGGCTGTTGTGGCCGGGTGGGTTGCCCCGGCTGGCACATGCTGCCGGTTCTCTGGACAGCCTCTGGGACCGCGTCCAACGGATGTTTGGCGAGTTCGGTAATAACGAAGGTTCCGGCTCCGTGGCAATCCCCTGGATTTGGCTCGGCACGATGGCGGTGGGGTTAGGCGCCGCCGTAATGCTGTGGTGGCAGGTTTTAAGCGGACCCAGCGGCATGCTCCACGTCTACTTCTTTGACGTTGGGCAAGGGGATAGCGTGTTGATCGTTACCCCGCTGGGACGGCAGGTGTTGGTGGACGGCGGGCCGAACAACGAGGGTGCTGTTGAGGCGGTGGGCGAAGAATTGGCCTTTTGGGATAAAAGCCTGGACCTGGTGGTGCCTACCCATCTGGACGCCGACCATAGCCGGGGGTTGATCGAAGTGGTGGAACGTTACCGGGTGAATGGCGTTTTGATCGGACTGGATGGTGGCGATGCTCCACTGCGTTCCCAATGGGAGGCGGCCTTGGGGCGAAGCGGGTTGGAACAGGTGAAAGTCGAAAACGGGTATCGAATCGACCTGGAGCCGGGCGCCTCTCCCGCCGTTGTCTTGGAGGTGTTGAATCCCCAGGGGCAGCAGGTGCGTCTGTCTCGGGCTGACTTGAACAATAACGCGGTGGTCTTGAGGCTGGTTTACGGCGAGACCAGCTTTTTGCTGGCGTCTGATGTCGAAGCCAAGGCGGAAACCGCGATGTCCCGAGGAGGGACGGCGCTGGACAGCGACGTGCTGAAAGTGGCGCATCATGGTAGCAAAACCTCCACCACGGATGTTTTTCTAGACCTCGTGGACCCGGAGATCGCAGTGATTTCCGTGGGTTCGGGCAATTCCTACGGCCATCCCAACCCCGGCGTGCTGGCCCGCTTGGGAGAGACGGTGGAACCGGCCAATATCTATCGCACCGACCAGCACGGGACGATCGAGGTTATCAGCGACGGCGCCAATCTATGGGTCAAGACCGGCGGCAAGTGAAGACGGCTGTTTCCGTTAGTTGGTCCTGATCGGTTGGACGCCTTGCAGGGGTTACCGCCCCACCCCGGATGCTTCGTCACTGTGGCTGGCTCAGCATGGCTCTCTGTTATCAATGAGAGTATCCAGGCAGTGCGGTTGGGTTTCTCGTGCCGCGAGGATTCTAATGTATACTTGACGGCCACGGCATTTATGGTAGATTCTGGGCAAGCAGGCAGATGGGCCCCCAGCGGTCCAATGCCGGAATATCAGTAAAGGCGGCTTAATCTTGACCCGACCCGATGGAAGGCGCTGGGATCAGACCAGACCCACCACGATCACTACCGGATACCAAAGATTCGCCGAAGGGTCGGCTTTGATTGAAGTGGGCATGACCAGGGTCCTGTGCGCGGCTTCTTTGGAAGAAAGAGTTCCCGCTTTCCTGCGCGGGCAGGGCAGGGGATGGGTGACGGCCGAGTATGACATGCTCCCCCGTGCGACCAATACACGCTCCAACCGGGACCGGGATTCGGGAAGGATCAGCGGGCGCTCTCAAGAGATACAACGGCTTATCGGCAGGGCGTTACGCTCGGTGACCGACCTGGAAGCCCTGGGCGAAAGAACGGTGCACATCGATTGCGACGTTTTGATGGCTGATGGGGGAACCAGGACGGCCTCCATCACTGGTGGATACGTGGCCCTATATCAAGCGTTAAATGCATTGGTGGTCAATCGGGTGCTGCCCAAGGTTCCCCTCCACAGAGCGGTGGCTGCCACCAGCGTGGGAATCTTGAAAGACGGTTTGGCGCTGGATCTATGTTACGAAGAGGATTTTCTGGCCGTGGCGGACTTTAATATCGTCCTCACGGACCAGGGCGATATGGTGGAGATTCAGGGCGCCACCGAGGCCGATCCATTTCCACGTCAGCGTTTGGAAGAGGTCCTTGCCTTGGCTGCCCGGGGGATGGAGAATCTTTTTGTGGCGCAGAGGACCGCGATCCAAAACATATGAAAATCCTGATCGCTAATGGCGCGGGCAGCCTGACCGCTTACTTTCGGTCCTCGTATCCGAACGGAGATTGCCGGCCTTCCACCCCGTTTAGCAGCTTGGAACCTCCAACACTCCTCCGATGATTTCACGGGCGTTGATCTTAATCGAATAGGTATAAAGATAAAGCATGGCGATCGTTAGGAGATTTCCCAAATACACCGGCCGGTTTACCACGAGGTGCTTGGGCCGCGGGACATTTTGGAGGGGCGTGGCTTTGGTACTGATGTTGACGCTGGCCGCCTGCACCCGGACAGAGGGCCCGCCCTCAACTGCCGGCGAAACCACTGGTACCGCGGAAGCCACGGCAATCATCAACGCCGAGACGGGCGCATCCAACAGCAACGGTGAAGTGGCGGTCAACTTGGTGTCCACGCCAGCACCCGCCGCCGCGGTCTTTTCTCAACCACCCCAACCTTCGGCCCCGGTGGCCACCTCCGATTTGATGTTGCAACTGCCCAGCATCGCGGACACGGTGGAGCGGGTGCGGCCGGCGGTGGTCTCAATCCTGGCCCAGGTGGTGACCTTGGGAAGGTTTGGCCCTCGAGGAGGGTCCAGCAGCGGTACCGGGGTCATCATAACCGCCGATGGGTTGGTACTGACCAACAACCACGTGGTAGAGGGGGCCGAGACCCTCACCGTGACATTGGATGACGGTAAACAATTAAAGGCAGATATAGTCGGAGTCGACCGGCTGGCCGACCTGGCGGTGCTCCGGCTTCCCCAGGGAGAATATCCATTCTTGCCGGTTTCCGGGGATATCCAATTGCGGTCGGGCGAGTGGGTCATCGCCATTGGAAATGCCCTGGCTCTACCAGGTGGACCAACAGTCACCGTGGGGGTGGTGTCGGCCTTGGGCCGTTCCAGGGACGCGATTGGCGGAACCACGCTGAACGATCTGGTTCAGACGGATACGGTGATCAATCCCGGCAATTCCGGCGGGCCCCTGTTGAACACAAGGGGCGAGCTGATTGGGATCAACACGGCAGTGCTAAGGGGTGGAAGCAGAGGCTCGACGCCGATCGAGGGGATCAGCTTTGCCATCAACATGGCCACCGTCTCCCAGGTTTCGGCCCAATTGATAGAGATCGGACACGTCCGTTGGGCCTACATGGGGCTCAATCTGGACGACCTGACGCCGGAGATCGCGGCCAGGGCCTCGCTTCCCATCAGAGAAGGGGTGGTGGTTTTAGGGGTGGGGCCCGGTGGCCCTTCCGAACGGGCCGGCCTTCTGCGCGGGGACATCATATTATCCATGGACGGGCAAAAGGTGGGCACTGTGATCGACCTGCTGCGGCTGCTACGGAAGGAATTCCAAAGCGGCCAGGAGATCGAAATAGAGATTTTCAGGAATGGCTCTAGTCTTCGCCTGCCACTGGTCCTGGGGGAAAGACCGCCGGTTTAGCGGGCGCCCGATTTTGAATGGCCATGGCCGGTGTGTCCAAGACGCCTACCGGCGGGCCAGGCCGGTATCTTGATGAGTCTATATCAAACCTAGCAGGCTGCTGAAAAACTCCCGCAGAAATTGCCCGGAGAAGGGTGTAACGGAGATAAAATAAAGGAAACGGGTGGGAGGTTGAGGGAGTGGGCGGACGACGAGAGCCCCAGGTTAGCATGCTGGCCTTCATTGATCTGGAGACGCGGGTGCCAGCCGGTCATCCCCTGCGGACCATCAAGGGGCTAGCCGACCGGGCCTTGGCCCAGCTTTCGCCAGAG
>DAOUHE010000167.1:0-5911 GCA_034428715.1 Dehalococcoidia bacterium
AGTGCCGTGTCCGCAGTGATGGACCTTCGGCAGTGGACGATATCGTGGATGCGTATCTGGGTTATTACAGCCTCTACAATAGGGGCTTAGAATATTCAAACCTTGGCCAACATCCGCGGGGAATCCAAGTTTAGAGGGTTACATCGATGAACGCCACTAACACCCACACAGGAGAACTGGACGCCAACATATTGGGAGTGATGGCCGGCAAAGGGGGCGTTGGAAAAACCCTGATCGCCGCCAATCTGGCACGAATGGTGTCACAGTCGGTAAAAGTCCTATTAGTGGATCTGGACCTATACAACCGGGGCTCAACCGCGTTGCTCCTTGACCAAGCAGTGTCACCAAGTACGGACAGCGCCTATTCATTACTCAGAAAGGCCGTGGGGCCCGGCAATTCCGCGGGGCCGGAGCAACCTCTGGAGACCCTGGACCGCGCAGAGATCGAGAAAGCGGCCGAGCAGGCAACGGTTCAAGAGGTGGCGGATAACTTTTACTTTTTGCCTAGCAGCCCTACGGGCATGGTGATCACCCGGTTGGAGTACAGCCTATCTCCAGCTGCTGCATCTACCTTCTTGATGGCTATCTCCCGCGCCTTTATCAAGAAATACGACCTGGGTTGCGTCATCTTCGACTGCAAGGCCGGGCCAGACCCCCTGGCTCTGGGCGTGGTGGGAATGGCCAACGAAACGGTCCTGGTTTCCGAGTACAACCAGGTTACCTTTGACGGCACCTTGAACTTCTATGAACATATACGGGAAGTCTATGGCATGGCCGAACTTCGCACCGGCCCCCTGCGGGTGGTGGTCAATAAGGTGCCGGAGAAGTTTGACCTCAGCAAGGGCGACGCCCAGGAACTGCTTGCCCGGCGGTTGCGGCCGCTGCCGATCCTGGCATCTATTCCCTTTGAGTACGACGTATTTCAGTCCTTCGGCGAGTCCCGATTTGTGGTGGATGACTTGCCCTGGTCAAAATTCACCGCAAAAATTGCAATGTTGGCGGTGCGCCTGTTCGACCGGAGCCCGGTACAGTTGGGTGGCGCGGTGCGCCAGATGGCCCGTAGGTCCGACCGGGGCGGACCAAGGGGGTTCCGGCCTCGGAGGGAGCGGGTCACGCAAATGATGGTGCTTACGGGGTGCGTCTACGCCCTGGCTGGGCTGGCTGTCCTGGCCTTTGCCGGACCCGATATTGACCTGGACCGTCTGAAGACCCTGGCCAACGATCCGGCCAGGGGAGGCGCTGCCTTGGCGGCGGCGGCGGGACTTGTGGCCGTGGTGTCCGGCGCCCTGGTCCGGCGTTAGCCGACAACAGCCGTTGATTAAATCCAAAGCCGGCCACTTGCGTGGCCGACTTTATTAATCTCTACTGGAATGAGCGGTATTAGGTGGACCCCATCAGTTGGACAGAATTAGGGCTAAACTAAGGGAGTGTCCCGGCGCTCCCTGTTTAGAATACCGGCACCCTGCCTGGTGACCACCTCCTCTCTAGTGGGTGTTCGTTTGATATCACCTGGCCTCCGTTCCACTCCTCTGCTAGCGTAGATAGCCCAGGTTCTGATTTGGTCACATGTCCAGGGGTCCTCTCAGCCTTTTTCTATAGGGAATCCCACGATGCTGCCCCACTCCATCCAGGACCCATCGTAAACCCGGACATCCTCCAAATTCAGCAGGTACCGCATGGCGAACCAAGCAACCGTGGCTCGGTGGCTCAGTGTACAGTAGCTGATTACCTCGGTCCCACTATTGGAGGCAATGTTGACGGATTCCAAGATAGCCCGCAGCTGTTCCGGGGAAAGAAAAGTGGCGTCTTCATTTACTAGGCCCCGGAAGAAGCGGTGGACCGCGCCAGGGATACGGCCAGCGCGCTCGGCGCCATGGTCGAAATCGAATTGGACCTCACCGGAACGTGGACTGACACGCTCGCCCCGGTATTCCTCCACCGAGCGCACGTCCAGTAGTAGGCGCCCTGACTGACCCGGATTTGGCCCGGACTTCCTCTCGTCCAACTCGGCTGGAGACATCCTCTCTTCCTGTTGGATAAGCGATTGGAGAATGATCCCGCATATCCTGGCTCAACGGGCGGCCTTCAGCCATCCACCGTTTCCTGCCTCCGTCCAGAAGCCGCAGGTTTTTGTGACCAGCCATAGAGGGCACCCAAAAGGCATATGTTCCGAACTGTACTGGGTCACCATAGATGACTATAGTTGTCTGGGGAGAGATTCCGATGCTACCCAGCCGCACGGCCAGTTGCTCCGGAGTCATAAACTCTCGGTCGGTAGGGTGCCAGAGGGCGTCCTTCCAGAACCACCACACCGCCCCGGAATGTGACCCGCCCGGTAAGAAGCGTCGTCAGGGCTGGCGGAGACCTATATTACCCTTATGTCTGGGTCATTGAGATGGTCAGCTAGCCAATCGCTAGAAACTAATTCCGTCGGCGGGAAGTTCGTCTGGCTCATAGAGAATTTACCCCCCAACTCGTACCGGGAAGCCAGTTGGGCCACCGTCAGTTCCCCGTTCACCGCCTTGAAGGCTACCCCGGCCTCGGATGACGGGTTGTGCTTCCTCCGTCCCTTCGACATGTGCCACGCCTCTCCACAGCCACAGCTGCGCTGATTTTAGGAGCAGGACTCTCACTTGCCTACCCGTCCGAATTTCTGGGTCCACCTTATGGAGCATCATCGAGGGAAATATATTGGGCAACGTTGCAGGTTATTGCCGGGCGATTCTAACATCGGTAGGATTGCAGCGCTACAAAGGTTACTCACCAAAAAAACCAAAGCCGGCCACTTGCGTGGCCGACTTTTTAAATCTCTCCGGGAATAAGCGTTTGGGGCGCTTTTACCGGCGCCCGGTGCCTATTAGTTGGACCGTTTAATTAGACCTGGGTCCGCCGCCACCGCCTAGGAACCGCCGGTCGGGACCGTCCCGCCGGGGCCCGCTGGGACCGCCGGGCCTTCCTCCAGAACCGCCAGAACCGCCAGAACCACCCGGACCTCTAGATCCGCCAGGTCTCGGCCCCCCCGGTCCACCACGGCCTCCGGAAAAACCTCCCGGCCTGCCGCCGCGGCCCCGGTCGGAGAACCCTGGATTGGGACTGGGCCGGGGTGCGGTGCCTCCACCGTTATCGCCGAACAGAGCACTTCGCGACAGGTTCAGCCGGCCTTGAGCATCGATCTCCTGGATCATCACCGTGATCTCTTGGCCTATCTCTACCCCGTCTTCCATATCGCCCAGGTCCCCGCTGCGGACCAGGCCTTCCCGGCCAGGTAGCAATTCGACGAACGCGCCGAAATTCACTATCTTGGAAACCTTGCCGGTGAAGATGTCTCCCACCTGCAGTTCCCGGGTGAGGCTGTCCACCTGGTTGCGAGCCCGCTCCAACATGGCGGCGTCAATCCCGCCTATGGTGACCGACCCGTCGTCCTCCACGTTGATGGTGGTGCCCGTCTCTTCGCTGATGCCACGAATCACCCGGCCTCCTGGTCCGATCAGGGCGCCGATCTTCGACACGGCGATCTTCAAGCGAATCATCTTGGGCGCGTAAGCGCTCATCTCTGCGCGAGGCTGGGAAATGACTTCGTTCATCTTGTCCATGATGTGAAGCCGGCCAACCCGAGCCTGCTCCAGGGCTTGTTTCAGGATATCCTCGTCCAACCCCGTCAACTTGATGTCCATTTGCAGGGCGTTGATCCCGTTGACGGTGCCCGCCACCTTGAAGTCCATGTCGCCCAGGTAGTCTTCCATGCCTTGGATATCACTGAGGATGGCGTACTGGCCGTCCTTGCCCGTGACCAACCCCATCGCGATACCGGAAACCGGCTCCGATATGGGGATACCGGCGTCCAACAATGCCAGCGTGCTGCCGCAGACACTGCCCATGGAAGTGCTTCCGTTGGAACTGACAACCTCCGAAACAATTCGAATGGCATAGGGGAATTCTTCCTCTGATGGCAGCGACGGCATTATCGCCCGCTCTGCCAGGGCGCCATGGCCAATCTCGCGGCGTCCCGGAGAGCCCACCCGCCTGGCCTCGCCGGTGGAGAAAGAAGGGAAGTTGTAATGGTGCATGAACCGTTTGGTGCCATCGGGGCCCACCGTGTCCAGGGTCTGTTTCATGGCCATGGAAGCCACGGTAACTATCGAAAGCACCTGTGTCTGTCCCCTGGTGAACAAACCAGAGCCATGGGTGCGGGGCAGTAGACCTACCTCGCAACTGATGGGCCGGATCTCCGTAAGGGCACGTCCATCGGGACGGATTCCCTGGTTCAATATCCGGCTGCGCACCACCTCTTTTAGAGCGCCACTGAACGCTGCCGAAACCTTGCCCTTTTCATGCTCTTCCGACAACTTTTCTATCGCTTCTTCTTCCAACCGCCTCTCAGCGCCGTCTCTGGCTTCTTTATCCAGGTTCCCCTCCAGCATGGCGGTCAGCCCGTCGTTCATCAGGGACATGACCTTGGATTGCAGGGCTTCCGCCTCGGATTTATCGACGGAAAATTCGACCTTGGGCTTACCCACCTGCCGGACCAGGTCGTCAATCATGTTGATGCAGACCAGGTTGGCTTCGTGGGCCCGGCGGATGCCCTCCAATACGATCTCTTCGGAGACCTCGTTGGAGCCGGCTTCCACCATCATGATGGCGTCCCTGTTGCTGGCGACCATCATGTCCATTTGGCCATCGGCAACTTCCTGGTAGGTGGGATAGATTATGTACTCTCCATCCTTGTAGACCAGGCGGCAAGCGCCGATGGGCCCCGCAAATGGGATCTGAGACATTGACAGGGCAGCCGAAGCGCCGACCATGCCCAGGACTCCCGGAGAGTGATCCGGGTCCGCCGACAAGACCGTCAACGTTATCTGAACGTCGTTGTACAGGCCCTTGGGGAACAGCGGGCGAATCGACCGGTCGGTCAGCCTGGCGTTGAGGATGCCTTCTTGGCCGGGACGGCCTTCCCGGCGGAAAAAACTGCCGGGAATCTTGCCGGCCGCGTACAGCCTTTCTTCGTAATCCACCGTCAGGGGCAGAAAGTCCATGTCGTCGAATCGGGGCTTGTCCGACATGACGGCGGTGGCCAAAACGATGGTTTCACCGTAGCGAACGGTGACGGATCCGTGGGCTAGACCAGCGAGTTTGCCGGTTTCAATAATTAGTTGCTCGCTGCCCAGCGAGCGTTCAATAGTTGTGGGCATGGTAATACTTGAAGTACCTCTTGAAAGGATTGCAGTGGAGGCTAGGAATGAAACAACACCCCGAAGGGCGTTGTAGGAGAAAGAGGCTTAACGCCGGAGCCCTAGGCGGGCGATGAGTGCCTGGTACCGGTCCACGTCTTCATTGGTGAGGAATTTCAGGAGTCTCCGCCGTTTGGATACCATGTTGATCAGGCCGCGGCGCGAATGTACGTCCTTTTTGTGGACGCGTAGATGGTCGGTAAGCTGCCTGATTCTCTCGGTGAGGATGGCTACCTGGAGGTCTGCGGAGCCCGTGTCTTTTTCGTTGAGGCGGTATTCGTTGGTGATTCGGTCCCTGGTTTCCACGTCTAGCATCGGTGGTATTTAGCCTTCTCTATCTCTGTCCTCTCACTAACATCCAGAAGATTATAGCATATGCGTTTCTGCAACAGCAATGCAACGGATTTCGTCGGAAGCGGGTTTTAGCGGTGCCATCCGAATGTCACCCTGAGCCCTTCGGCTGCGCTCAGGATGAACTCCGCGGAGGGTCTGGGGGGCATGGACGTCCCACCCACCAGATGTTTCGCCGCTGTGGCTGGCTCAACATGACAAGGCTAGAAGTCTGGACGGAAACCCAGATTCTCCCCAAGCCGTCGTTTTCTTAACGTCGATTATTAATGTAACAGTTGGTTATTGAAACGTATTACAGATACTATCATACCGCATAAGACTGGAATACGTCT
>DAOUHE010000168.1:0-2597 GCA_034428715.1 Dehalococcoidia bacterium
GTTCAGGACGCCCCAGGGTCTAGGCATAGGCATTGAGGGCAACGTCTACGCCTCAGATCATTGGAATGATAGGATCCAGGTCTTCGACCCACAGGGCAGATTCCTGCGCAAGTGGGGGATCAGGGGCAGCGGAGACGGGGAGTTCAGCCAGCCGCAGGGTCTGGCCATAGACGGTGAGGGCAACGTCTACGTGTCAGAATATGGCAATGATAGGATCCAGGTCTTCGACCCACAGGGCAGATTCCTGCGCAAGTGGGGGAGTGAGGGCAGCGGAGACGGGGAGTTCAGCCGACCCCAGGGTCTGGCCATAGACAGTGAGGGCAACGTCTACGTGTCAGATCAAGGCAATCATAGGATCCAGGTCTTCGATCCACAGGGCAGATTCCTGCGCAAGTGGGGGAGCAGGGGCAGCGGAGACGGGGAGTTCAGCCAGCCGCAGGGTCTGGCGATAGACAGTGACGGCGACGTCTACGTGTCAGATCAAGGCAATCATAGGATACTGGTCTTCAAACCAACCGTCTAGAAGGGCAATTCAAGGACACTCATTTAGTATGGATATTGGCGATGGTAACGCAGGGATTCAAGTGATCGCTTCGCACCCCAAATGTACCCATATCCATAACCCGAACCGGAAGTTCCCTGAGAGGTAAATCCGAGGCACAACTCGGCTACTTCTGGAAACACCAATGAATTCAGTGCTTTTTTGTATGTGGCTTTGCTTGGGTCTCCTTTTGACTGTGCAATAAGGCCAAATATGCTATTAAAGAAGGCAATGATTTCCTGATGGCATCCTTGGAATTCGGCATCCTCGCCGTCGTATAGAAGAAACGGGTCGAGAAATAGGGGTGTGTCTACGGACATGATGGGATCGAACCAGTCATCATTGTCAGTTCGTTGGATTTTGAAATGCTCTGAAAATTGCATTGGATCAATCCTGCTTAGCTGCCTGCCAACCCTGAAGATAGGAGTCCAGCCCTAAATCTACTTCCTCAAACCTATGACAACCTGAATGCCATAGGTGGTGCATTTCAACTAGCGTTCCGCCCCCGCATTCGCGGGTTGCTCGCCGCTGGTAGTTCCGATCCTCTGGGCACTCCAAACCCAGCCGCCTAACTAATATTCCAAAACCAAGTCCTTTTGGTGCGCTTAATTTTACACCCTTCGTAGCTACACCACGCCGAGTTCCCCTTGTGGAGCACCTGAGTATGCCCTAACCATCCCATCAACTCCGTTCGCTGTTCGGCCCGAATTTCCCCCGGATACACCAGCGCCTGTTCCGGCACATTATTTATGGAGCCCTCTGGAAAGGATCAGAGTGGAGCTTCGGGAGAGGTCGAAACCGCGAATTATCTCCTCACGTCAACTGGGCCTATATTTAACCCACCCACGGCCTACCTCCAGAAACCTTATCCCCACCAAACGGTTGTACCTCTTCGGACCCCCTTCGGTTCTACGGTGACAGGGACACCGTTACGTGTCATAGCAGGACGATTCTTGGTGCTGATGGGGAACTACGAAGGCACTGCTTAACGAGGGTGGTAGTAAAAGAGGCGTCTTTCGGCCGTTATCGGGAGATGGCCGAACTAATCGCTGCCCTAAAATTGGGGCAACAACTGGCCGTAGAGTTCTTGAACTACGAGCAGGGAGCCGTTTCGACTCTTAAAACCGGCGCAACTTGGGGGTAAATATGGCCAACGTTAAGATCAACACGATGCCCATGATACCGATGACCCTGGCGGCTTGTAGAGGCCCCAAATTCCTGCTATAGCTCCGGTGGACAAGCTGCCGATGGCGATGGAGTAGATCGCCAAGGACCGCAGGCTTATGACCCGGCCCCGATAATCGGAGTGGGTGGCCTGCAGCAATTCCGTGAGCATAAAAGCTTGAATCGAACCGAATCCCATGCCGATAAATACGAGAATCCCCATGGACAGGTAAAAGGAATGGGTTGTGGAAATGACCAGTATGCTGACGTGCCAGAGTATCGCGCCGGCTTCACTTCAAACCTGGCAGCGCCGAGTTGAGGACACAGAGGGCTTTCGATGTAGAGAGCCTACGGCAGGCGGTCTGGCGGGCCAAATCCCACGCTCTCAAGGATCACCGGATCGAGATCGAGACCCACGAGGACCCAGTAGACCCTAGGGAAAAGGGGGACTGCAGCGCGTCGCTTGGAAGTGTTGTGTACGCTTTTTTTGGTGGGGTCGAGCGCTCTATTGGCAGACGGCGGTATTCCCAAGGGCTCTCCTAGCCCAGTTACCGGTGAGCGGCTCGAGCTGCGTACTCATGATGAGGATTGCTGCAGAGATCTGCCTGAGGGTTATGAGGATTTCGCCAGGCGGGCGGAGATCCACCTTTTCCCGCCTGTTCCTTCACAAGGAGAGGGTACTGTACTGTGGGATAGAACCTGCCGCTTGTACACCAGCCATCTACTGGCTCGGGACGACCCGGACTGGGACAAACCATTTTTGCCCACATTTCCCATATGGCTGAATATCCCTCTGAGTAAATCGTCGGCATTCTTTAAACCATTGTCCATTTGTGAGACGTTGGCCGTCGGTATGGCTATAATTACCCCATAGCTTGGCGAGTTTTATATA
>DAOUHE010000169.1:0-5509 GCA_034428715.1 Dehalococcoidia bacterium
CTGCGTTCGCAATGCAGAGGTTGGGGGTTCGAGTCCCCCTATCTCCACCAACATGCCCCTGTAGCTCAGTTGGATAGAGCGGCGGCGTCCTAAGTCGCGCGTCGGGGGTTCGAGTCCCTCCAGGGGTACCACCTTCCTAACTTAGCCCCATTTGACCGTGTGTAGATTGGTTCAGAACCCGGCAACGTCAAGGGGTCTGTGATTCGGCCAAATAAGAGAAGCAGACCAAGTTAATTGGGAAGCCAAATTGAAGCTGTTCGCAAAAGATTTGCTTGCCGATTTAAATGCCGGACCTGGATAGGCACTCCTAGAAAATCGCGACACCCGCTCCTAGACCGTCGATAGCCCGTGTCGTCAGGTAAGCGCCTTCATGGAGCCTCCCAACGTCAACCAGGATGGATTGCTTTTCAGCAATAGGCGTTTGGTTTATAATCTTCATTAGAGCACCGCACAGGAGCGTAGCTCAGTCTGGCCAGAGCGCTGGTCTCCAAAACCAGTGGCCGCGGGTTCGAATCCTGCCGCTCCTGCCAAAATTCGTAGCTAAATGAGGGCCTTTCGGCCCTCTTTTCATTTGCTGATTTCGTTTTTGCTGACCAACTGATTCTTGGACCGGTATTTTAGCTTGCCACAGGGCTTCCTCAACCGGTTGGCTGCGTCCTCATTGACACCAGGGGTTACATGGGTATTCACGTCAGACGTGATGGAGTGGAATGCCCAAGTCTCTCGGCTACGGTCTTGGCACTGACCCCTTGTTGATGCAATACCCTGGCATGGTTGTGCCGAAGTGATGCCATGGGAGCGATGGCTTAGGATAGGTCCCAAAGGTAGCTCAGTTGCTATGGACCTCTATCCGAGAGACCTTACCGGGTTCCCCTTTCCCTTTATGTAGCTGCACCTCAACTTGGTCGTCCGAGGAATCAACGTTGAAATACGGTATACACTTGTTTTCCACGTAAGACCGGACGGTTATTTCCGTGTATCCTTCGTCCTGGCTGGGACTGTGGGAGTTGAATAGCTTGATCTTGGTGCCAGGCTGCACTTCGATCAACGTGCATGACAGCGCCTCCTCGTCGGGAATCGGCGCGCTAATCAAACTTAGGTTGTAGGTCTTAGAGAGGTCGCTGGAAAGTTTGCCTATATAGTGCTGGGTAGCTTCCGGACCTTCATAGAAACGAATTATGCCCATTTTGCATTACCTCCGTTAACAGTCTGGATGCATTATGCCATGGGATTGGCGCCCGGAACCATGTTTTCCCATAAGGGCGGCCGCCTTCTGGGGTTAGCCACGGGTTCGAATCCTGCCGCTCCTGCCAAATTTAGCCACAAATAATGGCCCTTTACATAGATCAGGCGCATTTTTAGTTTAGCCTTTCCCAGCAATAACATTGTTATGCGGAGTTGAGCGGGTACCGTTACCGGTGCTCTTCCACCCTTCCTGTCGTGGTTATGGAAGAGGTTAATCACTTACCGGGCAGACGGTCAGGGGACCGGCTCATGATGACAAGTGCTAGCTTGTGTTTTCGGCCATACGGTGCGGTCCGTCGCATTTGGTGATAAACATCCTTGACCCGCAATATTACTCTAAATATAATCAGCGCCAGGCTGTGCCGGCACCGGTGACGTGCGGCGCGCAATATTCAGAAAGAGAGGAGAACTATGTCAACCATCCCGGGCCTGGAGAGACCTGCCCCGGTTCCCAATGATCTGACCAAACCTTTCTGGGACGCCTGTAACGAGCGGCGGTTGGTCTTGCAGAACTGCACCGCATGCGAGAGGCTGCATTATCCGCCCGCCCCGCGGTGCAACAAGTGTGGCTCGGCCGACAATCTGGAGTGGAAAGAGGTCCAAGGCAAGGGGCACATAGACGTTTACTTGGTGATACGTGACTCCCGCATCAGGGGGTTCCGGGCGGCGCAGCCCATTAACTTTGCCGTGATAACCTTGGACGAGGACCCGGGCATCAACTTCTTGTCCAACCTTCCGGGTACCCCGCCGGGCGAGGTCCCCGTTGGGGCCCCCGTGGAGCTGATATTTGAAGAGACTAGCACCGGCCAGTTGGTACACGAGTGGCGGGTGCTGACCTAGCCAATGCGGGTCCTACCAAAACGGTTAACAGAACAGCGAGCATAAGGGAGTTGAGATGGCTAGTGACACAGGTTGGATGAGAAATCGTGAAGGCATGGGAGTCTGGGAGCACCGAGGCAAAGTCGCCGTAGTAGGCTGGGGTCAGTCCCATATGGACCGGCGTTGGGACGGCGTGACTATGGACAGGAGTTGCGGCGGCTTGACCAAGGAGGCATGCCTGAAGGCGATCGCGGACGCGGGACTGTCCCTGGACGACATTGATGGGCTTATCACCAGTGCGGAAACGCGCGCCGAACAGACCTGGGCGCCCAGGCCTTATTTCGCCCCGCCCTACGACACGGAAGACGGCCTGATCAAGGCTTCAGCTGAGTGGATACAGAAGGAGTTGGGGTTTAAGAACGCGAAATATCTGGTCTCCGACGCGCCCTACATCGGGCCGATGATGGGCATGGCCGCTCAGGCCGTGGGCGACGGTTTATGCGAGACAGCCTTGGTGTGGTACCCAATGGTCAACCTCGAAGGCCGGTACGGGCATAACAATCCCCAGAACCTCAATGAGGAGGCTCCGGGTAATAACGCCTTTACCCTCCCATGGGGTTACCAGAGCGGCGCGATGTTCAACAATCTCGTGATCTTTCAGCAGTACTGCCAAAAATACGGCAAGTCCCATGACGGGCTGGCCCCACTGTGTTTGAATTTGCGCAGAAACGGCCTGATGACCCCCTGGGGATACTACGCTATGCACGAGCCACATCAGCTCACCACCGATGATTATTTGAACGGGCGCATGATTGAGGAACCGCTGGTGATATTTGACTGTGACAGGCCGGTCAATACGTGCGCGGCCTTCATCTTCACCACCGCTGAGCGTGCCAAGGACCTGAGGCAGAAGCCGGTCTACGTCCTTAACCATGCCCAGAACAATGCCCGGGGCCGGAGCACCATGTCAACTCTGGAGGAGCACCAGGAGGCGGTCGCCAGCCTGGCACGGAAGATGTGGGAAGGATCTGGGCTTGGCGCCGCGGATGTTGATATCTTCAACCCGTACGACGGATACCTCACTTTCACGCAGCAGTTCCTCGAGGGCTTCCAGTGGCACGGTGTCAAGCTGGGAGAGGCCCACGACTTTTATGCCGACGACATCAGGGTCGAAGGTCCGCATCCCTTCCTTTCCAGTGGTGGAAACAACGGGACCGGACGCAACCGCGCCGTCCTCTACGCCGATAGCATTCAACAACTTCGGGGGACAGCCGGTGCACGGCAGGTGACGGTGAGGGCTGATACCGCCCTCGCGGGCTGCAATACGCCCGACAGTAGCGGCTTCATGATGTTCAGCAAGAACCCGAGCTAGGATTCGACCTAGCGGAGCATATTGTTGCCTTTTGATCAGGCTATGACAAGCCGTTCTAGGGGAGAACTGACCGCGGTGCTGTCCGCATACGACTTCTCAGGCATCTCAAGGATCGTTGACGTGGGAGGAGGACAAGGCGAGCTCATTTCTGCCATTCTCAAGGCCAATCCCGCTATGCAAGGGGTTCTTTTTGACCAACCTACTGCAATCGAAGGGGCCCGAAGGCGGGTCGAGTCCGAAGGTGTAAGCGACCTCTGTGAACTTGTCGGTGGTAGTTTTTTTGAGTCAGTGCCTGCTGGTGGTGATGGGTACATACTCCAAGGGGTTATACACAACTGGAATGACAGCGATGCGACGGTGATTCTTCGGAAATGCCGCCAAGCAATTGGAGATAACGGTAGATTATTAATCGTTGATCATGTGCTCTCTACTGGCAATGACCCATCTCCCGGCAAATTCGCTGATATCATCATGATGGTGTTATTGGGAGCCTTGGAGCGTACCGAGAACCAGTACCGTGGTTTACTAGATGCCGCAGGGTTTAGACTTACAAAGGTTATATTTACTCAGGGCCCCAGCATCATTGAAGGAGAACCTGCGTAGTTACCGGACTTTTTTAGACACCCTCCAAGGGGCGAACTACGGCGAATGTGAAGGTAGGGTGAATGAGGTGCCCGCTACGTTCCCTGGTTCTCAAACCCCAACAGCTTAACGTCCAACCCAATCCCTTTGGCTTGGGCAAGCACTTTGAAGCCGCCGTATTCGTCCGGGTCCACCAAGGTCATCATGGCCATACGCCCCAGTTCCATCCTGGCGGCGGACAGGTCTTGCGTTTGAAGCGCGTCGAGGAACGAGGAGAAGCCAAGGTTCGTCAGAAAATGGCTCTGTTGGGCATAGCCCACGGTGGCTAGACCGTGCCGCTCACCTAGCGACATCAGAGACGTGAAGTCGACCTGGGCGGTTATGTCTTGTTGACCGATGTGCTGGTAAGGATCGCTGCTGACCACGTGCCGGTCGAAGCAGACCAGCGTACCCTGCGTATTTAGGCGAGAATAGAGGTCAGTGGCCAGTTGACCGTAGTCGATGGTGAGAACAAACCCGTGGTTTAGGGTTTTGGCAAGCTGGCTGGTCCAGTCCTCCATCGCCAAGTTAACCTCGCCCTGATACCCCTCAGGAAGAGACAAGCCCAAACTAGCCAGCCTGTTTTCGATGCGAGGAGATGATGGCTCGTCCAAGACTTCGGTGAGAACTCCTCCTGCCAATGTGACGAAAACTTCCTTAACTCTTCCACCCTGGATGGCGAACCGGTGGACGGGGAAGTTATCGATCAACTCGTTGCACAGGATACAGCCAACAATATTTCTGAACGGCTCTAATCCTTCGGCTTTGACTCGCTGGATTCCCAACGCCGGGTCTTCTCCCTCGGGGGCCATCGAACCTTGAAGCCCGTAGTCCCAGCCTGACGTGTGGTCAGGTGATCGGAACCAGCAAGGCTCGTAATCTGTAGCGACGTAGTTAAGCGCCTGAGCCAACCCCGGGGCCATCCGCCGGCAGGCATCCACGATGGATCGAGCCAAGGCGCCGTCGCCGGAACCAACCTCGATCACATGGAAAGCGGGAGGGTCTACCAGGAGGCGCCACATCTGCTCCAGTTGCCGTGCGATCAATGCGCCGAAAATCGGGTGGCTGGTGGGAGAGGTCCCGAAGTGCGTGCTGATCCTGTTGCCCCGGCAAGCGTAAAAGCCGCCACGGGGCGAGTACAGGCAGGCCTGCATGAACTGGGCAAATGTGATTCGCCCGTTCTTTTGAATCAGATCTCTGATCTCCAGGTCAACCGCTGAGTGCAACCTCATCCCCCAGAACCGCTAAGATTACATAGCGCCTTAAGAAAGCTTGTCAATGGTGATTCGCGGCCTTGCCTCAAAAGGCCCACAGTTGGGAATAGGGTCTAGTAGTCAGTCAAACTTGATATTAATGGTAACGTGAAAGATTGAGCAAAAGAGCTACCCTGACTCTGGATAGTGTTGATGGGAGGCGGTGGTATGGTCAGGGAAAAGTATGGAGTCCGGCTGA
>DAOUHE010000170.1:0-5018 GCA_034428715.1 Dehalococcoidia bacterium
CCGCACCCGCTCGTCCACAACGGGGGCAATCGCTTGGTAACGAGCTTGAATCGCTCCTTCAACTATCACCCATTAAGTATAGCTGAGCATGTAGTAAAGAACAAGTTATTTCGTGACAGTTCCTTAGTCCATCGGCTGCTGCTGTGCCATGGATAATCCCAAACCCGAGTAGGGTCGCACGGCCGTGCGACCCTACGGGCCTCGTTGGTGGGAACTGTTGCTCATTTCAATTTAACGAAGCAACAATCCCTTCGGCGCAAATTCCTGCCGCTTGCCACGGGGCTGGAGCTTGCATACACTACATTTTTGGGCGAATTTCGTACGGTAACTTAAGTCATAGTTAGAGGAGAAGCGTAATGGACCTGGGTTTGAGGGGGAAGTCGGCAATCATCACCGGCGGCGGCAGTGGTATTGGAAAGGCAGTGGCTCGGGAATTTGGCCGGGAAGGCGTGGACGTTGTCCTGGCTTCCAGGACTTTGGAAAACCTGCAGGCGACTGCTGTGGAACTGGCGGCCGAGACTGGCGGACGTTTTATACCAATCGTAGTCGACACCAGCGACGAGGAGTCGATCAAGGCCATGGTCAAGCGAGCGTCGCAGGAATTGGGCCATATTGATATCCTGATAAACGGAGCGGCGCGGGTCGGCGGCAGCCGTCCTGCTCCCGTTCTGGCCGAGATCACCGAAGAGGACTTCTGGGACGATATGAAAACCAAAGTCTTGGGTTATCTTACCTGCGCCCGGGAGGTGGCGCCCTATATGGCCAGCCAGGGTTGGGGCCGCATCATCAATATCAGTGGCCTTGCCGCCCGCCAGTCAGGAACTATCATCGGCAGCATGCGTAACGTTTCCGTGGCCGCCATGACCAAAAACCTGGCCGACCAACTGGGGCCTCAGGGGATCAACGTCACCGTGGTGCATCCGGGACTCACCCGGACCGAGCGGACGGCGGCATTGGTCGAGGCCCAGATGAGCAGCCAAGGCATCACGGCCGAAGAGGCCGAGAAGCGAATGGCGTCAAACATCTCCATCGGTCGGATGATTGACGCCGAAGAGATAGCCTACGTGATCACCTTCCTGGCATCTCCCAAGTCCATCGCCATCAACGGCGACGCCATAGCCACCGCGGGAGGGTCAGGCCGCGCGATCCATTACTGATGGACCCGGACTGACATCAGGAATGGTCCGCCCGACATGGTGTCAGG
Source organism: Dehalococcoidia bacterium (assembly GCA_034428715.1). Lineage (GTDB taxonomy): Bacteria > Chloroflexota > Dehalococcoidia > Lucifugimonadales > UBA3495 > Io17-Chloro-G2. The sequence goes on from DAOUHE010000170.1 coordinate 1,205, forward strand.
AGGTCCAGACCCACGGTAACCACCTGTCCGGTGTCTAGGATGACGTGGCAAGCGGCTGCTGGTTCATTGGGTTCGTCTACGCTTTTCTGGTGGACAACGCTTTCGACCAGGCCGGCGTGTCCGGCGAACCGCCCTCGGATTACAGCGACGGGATCGCCTCGCCTAAAGGTCTGTGCCATAAAAATAACCGGCCCTAGATGGATTTTGGATAGGCCACTAAACTTGATGAAAGGCAGACCGGCGGGGCTAAATACCCCCAAATCCCCCCTTTACGAAAGGGGGACCAAGTTTTCCCCCTTCTAAAGGGGGACTAAAGGGGATTCTACTCTTGCCTTGTTGCTGTTGGTGGTTAGTGAGTCGCGCCATGCTCGGTAATTCCAGCTTCCCACTGAATCTAGAGAACGGCCACGCGGCGGCACAACCCTGTTATGTCGTTGAGACGGGACGGTTGGACGTGATCTACGAGAACCAAAACGGCGCTAACACGAGGAGGAAGGTATGGGCTGGTCTACGCATCATCCGGTGGGATTGATCTACTACGCTCCACAGCATTGCTACCGGGGATATACTCTGACCACCAACAACCGGGGATTCCACGCCACGTTGATCGACATGGAGGGCCGGGTCTGCCACAGGTGGCACTCAGACGAAGGCATTGGCTACGCCTATCTGCTGCCCAACGGCCACCTGCTTTTACGGACCAACCCGCCGGAAGACGCCGGCGGCGCCGAAAAGATAGGCGGCTCTTCCGGGGCGCTGCTGGAATTGGACTGGGAGAGCAATGTGGTCTGGGAGCATCATGATCCGTTGATCCACCACGACTACGAGAGGTTGGCCAACGGCAATACCCTGGTGCTGCTTTTCCACCTGCTTTCGCCCGAACTGACCGCCCAGATCCGGGGCGGCCGGTTCTCAGATGATGACCCGGAGCAAATGTTCGGCGACAAGATTCAGGAGATCACCCCTGACGGCACGGTGGTGTTCGAGTGGCGCTCCTGGGAACACCTGAGCGTGGAAGAGGACATCATCTGTCCCTTGGAAGACCGGGCGGAGTGGACCCATGGCAACTCGTTGAACGTCACGCCGGGAGGTGACCTGATAGTAAGCTACCGCCGGACCAGTGTGGTGGGGATAGTAGATAAGGCCAGCGGGGACTTCAAGTGGAAGTGGGGACCGGGAGAGATCGACCACCAGCATCATCCCACCTGGTTGGACAACGGCCGGATATTGATCTTCGACAATGGTTTTCACCGTCCCCGGTCCTGCTACTCCCGAATCATAGAGGTCGATCCAGGCACCAATGAGATCGCCTGGGAATACAGGGGAAACCCGGAATTGTCCTTTTTTAGCCAAGCCGTCAGCAGTTCCGAACGCCAGCCCAATGGCAATACGTTGATCTGCGAGGGATCGCCCGGGCGGATATTTGAAGTGACACCCAATAAGGAAATCGTATGGGAATACATCAACCCTTTCTTCGTCACCGGGGCCAACCGTTCCAACCCCACGGACCTTTCCGGCGCCGTTTTCCGGGCTCACCGTTACGGTCCAGAGCATCCGGCGTTGGAAGGGAAAAACCTGGACCCCGCCCGGTACGCCAACATCAACAACCTATACGCCAAGGGTAACTGAGCCTCGGATCAATTGCTGAACGTCGCGAGCAACCAGGCCAGAGTAGAAACCCCCCTTTGTGAAAGGGGGAGAACTGGCCCCCCTTTCACAAAGGGGGGTTCGGGGGGATTTAGTCCCGCAGATCTTGCTATCCGCGAGTCTAACAGCCAAAGCGAGGCTCAGTAATAACCCCCGACGGCATTGATGGAATCAGTCGAGGTTTGGCATCCGGCCAGGAATATGAATTCTAGGCGTGGATATCTTTAGAGTGAATGGGAGATTAAGCCATGTATGTAGCGACCAACGGTTTCAAGGTCCGGAAGCCCCACGGCCCCGATCTGGAGGAGCTCTTTAAGGAACGGGGCGGCCTGGAGAAGGTGCCGGGATTCTTGCGGTTCGAGCTTTGGCGGTCGCAGGGACAAGCCGAGCACGAAGAGTTCCTGGTTGTTTCCCACTGGGAATCCGCCGATGCCCATGACCAGTGGACCAAAAGCGAGGCGTTTCGGAAGGCCCACTCGGGGATGCGGGCCGATTTCATAATGGGCCCGGGCCAATTTAGCTCCTACGAGGTCAGCGTTTCTTCCCAGCCGGAGGCTTGAGCAAACGCCGGGCGGCAGCCCGTCCCGTGCTATAATCCTGGCGTTCAAATCACGCCTATTTATGGCCTGGGAAAGCCGGAGGAACGTACATGAAACGCGCCGTTGAGTTTTACAGCGAAGGATTCAAACTTTGCGGAGATGTCTACATGCCCGACGGCCTTTCCCCCGGCGAAACTCGGGCTGGGGTGCTGTTGTGCCACGGCTACACCGGTGTGAAGGACCTTTATCTTCCCGACAACGCCAGGGTCCTCAACCAGGCCGGTTACGCCGTGATGACCTTCGACTACAAGGGTTGGGGCGAAAGCGAAGGCTCCCGAAGCAGGTTGGCGCCCTACAGCCGGGTGGCCGACGTTCAGGCGGCGATGACCTTCCTGGGGATGCAGCCCGAAGTTGATGAAAACCGCATCGGGCTTTACGGCACCAGCTACGGAGGAGCTACCGTTTCCTGGGTGGCCGCCATCGACCAGCGGCCCCAATGCATCGTCAGCGTTGTTGGCATCGGCCACGGCGCACGGTGGATGAGCCGGGTAAGACGGGTGGACGAATGGTTCGACCTGCTGGAGCGTTCTAAGTCGGACCGGGAGCAGCGCGCCACCACGGGAGAATCCCAGATGGTAGATCGCAGTGAGATATTGCTTCCCGACCGGCAGTCGGCCGAGCTGGCAGCGGCCGCCCGCCGCAACAACCCGGCGGCCGTTGGCTCCATTCCCATGGAATACGTCGACGACACCGTGGGATTCAATCCCGAATGGATCGTCGACAAGATATCCCCCCGGCCCATCCTGTTCATAACCTCAGACAACGACCGGTTGGTGTTACAGGAAGAATCGGAACAGTTATACTCTCATGCCAAAGAACCTAAGAAACTGGTGGTGCTGAAGGGCTACGGCCACTACGAAGTCTACCAGGAACCCGCCTTTACCGAGGTAATGGACGCCACTCTGGAGTGGTTCCAGGAGTACATGCCGGCGAAATAGATCCTGCTCACCCGACCACCGCCACCGCCTCGATCTCGATCAACAATTCCGGTTGCACCAAGGCCTTGACCTCCACCATGGTGCTGGCGGGATAATCCTTGGGGAAATATTCCGCCCGGACCTCGTGTATCTGGGAATAGTGTTCGGCCACGTTGGTCACGAAGACCGTCACCTTCACCACGTCACCCATGGTCGCCCCACCTTCGGCCAGCACTGATTTCATGTTTTCCAACACCTGGTGGGTTTGGGCGGTGATGTCTCCCTTTCCGACTATCTCCCCCAGGGCGTTGCGGGACACCTGGCCGGAAACAAAGACCATTTTCCCCGCCGGGACCTCTACCCCGTGGGACATGATCCCGTTGGGCGTGGACAAAATGGGGCTAACCAATACCGTCTTTGCCATGCGTCCTCCGTAGTCTTCTGAATAGACAACCTATGACGGGGTAAATTAAAGGGGGCACTCAATGCCGAGTGCCCCCTTATTTAGGGAGCTAATGGAACCTAGGCTTCTTTCAGGAGCTTTACCTCAAAAGCAACCAGTAATCTGTCATCTTGAGTGAAGCGAAAGATCTGGAGCGGTTGGGGAGGGTCATCGCCTTCTTGCAGAGCGGTGGCCCCCCAGACTCTTCG
>DAOUHE010000171.1:0-9353 GCA_034428715.1 Dehalococcoidia bacterium
TAAAACTCGCCAAGCTATGGGGTAATTATAGCCATACCGACGGCCAACGTCTCACAAATGGACAATGGTTTAAAGAATGCCGACGATTTACTCAGAGGGATATTCACCCATATGGGAAATGTGGGTTCACTATTGCTTAGCCTTGCAAGGCTACTAAACTCGCCGAAAGGCAGAACTGCGGGGCTAAATCCCCCCAACCCCCCTTTGCGAAGGGGGCCAGTTCTCCCCCTTTCGCAAAAGGGGGATTAAGGGGGATTTCTACCCTTGCCTGGTTGCCCGTGAAGTGTTGCAATTAACGCAGGGCTCGTTAGGCCACCGGGGGGTTCTGCTGGTACCAATCGACGATCTCCGAGCCGGTGGCGGCCCACACTCCACCCCGCCGCGTCATGTGGGACAATGCGTCATTTAAGTAACCAATACGAAATGGCTGCCCGATCAGCCAGGGATGAAGGTTGAGCACCAACAGCCTTCCGGTTTGTTTGCCGTCGTCATAGAGGGTGTCGAAGCTTTCTTTGAGCATGTCCCGGTACCGCCCGATGGTAACCCGGCGGTTCCACATGGCAAACACATCGTCAAGCTCCACCATGACTGGAAGGGCGAAAAGCTCCCCATGGGGGCTCTTTAGGGGGTATGGCTGCTCGTCGTTGGCCCAGTCGCAAACGTAACGTATGCCGGCTTGGGACAACAACTGGGGGGTGCGGGACGACTCGCCATATTCGGGTCCAATCCAGCCCTTTGGAGCAGCACCAGTGGCCCGGGTCAATGCCTCTATCGACGATTGGATATACCCCGTCTCCTCCTCCTGGGACATTTGGCTGGAGATCGATTGGCTGCTGGAGACGCCGTGGCCGATGATCTCGCAGCCCTGGTCAAGGCAATGGCGCACCAGGTAGGGATAGTTCTCGGCCGTAAGCGCGTCCATCGCCACGGTGGGTTTGAGCCCTGAATTTTCCAAGGCTTCGAGGACTCTAAAAATACCGACCCGGTGGCCGTATTCCCTGTGGGAGAAGCGGGCGTAGTCCGGGAATCCCCGCACGCCGAGGCCTCCGGCCAACCCCGGCGAGAAACTTCCCTGGGGAGGGCTCCATTCCATGTGCCCCAGATTGAGGATGACACATATGGCGACTCGGGCGCCGCCGGGCCAACTTAGTTTGCCGCGGTTTACCATCGGGGACCAATCGTAGTGCTCGTGGTCCATGCCGAGACGGCGTTGTGCGGGCATGATTATCCCCCTTGTGCGCTGGTAGGGGCAGGTTTGAAACCTGCTCTTACTTGTTCAGGTTTTGAGCGTAGGCCACCATCTGATCGTAGTAGTTGGCGATGTAATATTCGGCGATGTCGTCGGCCGTGGTCTGCCACACGCCATCATGCCCCATGATGTAGCTCAAAACGTTGTCCAGGTATTTGATCCGGTGGGGCTGGCCCGTCAGGTAGGGATGCAGGGCGATGCACATAACCCGGCCGCTGTTGGCCCCCTCTTTATAAAGCTGGTCGAACTGGGCCTTGCAGATCTCTTCGAAGTAGTCGCCCTCATAGTGTTCTCTGAAGAGTGGAGCGTCGTTCAGCTCTATGGAATACGGAACGGACACCAGCTTGCCCGATTTTACTTTTATGGGAACGGGCTGATCGTCATGCATCCAGTCGGTGTGATAGATGAGACCTGCTTCCGCCATGAGGTCGGGGGTGCGCTCGGTGCCGGAGATTGCCGGCCCCAGCATACCCTTCAGTTGCTTCCCTGTATGCCGCCGGAGGGTATCGATGCAGTCCCGGTAGAACTCCCGTTCCTCCTCCTCTGAATACGGGTTGAGGTAGCGGGTGTTGTAGATGCCGTGGCTCATGAAGTCCCAGTCGCGCTGGACCATCGCCTCCCCAACTTCCGGGAAGTGTTCCAGAACCGCCAGATTCAGGGACACGCAGCACCGGATATCGTGCTTGTCCAGCACCTCCAGCATTCGCCAAAAGCCCACGCGGTTCCCGTAGTCCCGGTGGGAGTACTGTTGCACGTCAGGATACGGGGTTCGGGGCCAGGGATTGCGCTGGCCGTCGAACTCCGGTTCGTACTCGTAATGCTCGACGTTAGGGGCGATCCACAGTGCTACCCGGGCGCCGTTGGGCCACTGAATGACGGGGCGGTCTATGATTGGGCTATAGTCCACTCGGTCCGGTGGCAGAGGCATGATGAGTGCACCTCCTTTTTGATCGGTCAAGACTGTTGCAGTTGACATTGGGATTGAAGAGATTAGGCCTCCAGAGTGTAGGCTAATGAAGGCACCGAAATCAATTCTAGTTGGGGGGGCTCCCGATTTTAGTGTCATCAACGGCAGGAATTGGAGTAGGCATGGCTTGTACATACCGCTGGACCGGTCTACCTTGCGCAGACTCCCACCTGCCGATATTATATGGAGCGGCAAATAAAATTGATGAACAAATCGATGAATCCCATGGAGAGTTCGATGACCCGGTTTGTTATTCTGATTACTGTGGCGCTAGCCGTGTTAGTTTTTGGCGCCTGCGCGGCAGAGACCGTGGTGACCGTCGTCGTTACTCCAACACCAAGACCTAGTCCCACTCCTATCATCCAAACTGTGGTAGTGCCTGCTACCCCTGAGATCAGGATGGTTGTGGCCACTCCTACCGTTGGGCCGACTCCTACACCAATAGTGCAAATGGTTATTGTTACTCCTACCCCCGGTCCAACGGCGCCTCCCCTGATACAAACCGTAGTGGTTACAGCTACACCGGAACCAACGAACACTCCAACCCCAACCATGGAACCAATGGCGGGTATGTCTCCGGAATTGCCGGAGGTCCAGGAGATCGGTCTTATCGAAAATTACGCGGCCAACCGGTATTTCCCCCGTAATATCGTGGTGCTTAAAGATATACCGGTGAGAATATTCCTAACCAGGCTACACAGGGAGCACATCAACAAGTTCAGTATTGCTCCTTTTTACAGCTCTTCGGAGGTGATTCTGCCTGGTGAGGTTGGGGTCATCGAGTTTGTTCCTGATAAGGCCGGGGAATTCAAAATCAGTAATGTTGGGCACGGAAATGAAGCAGACCTGATCGTTGTCGAAACCCAGCAGGAAGTAAGAGAATACATTGAAGGCCGCGGCAGGCAGATGTACGCCCTTATCCACAGTGTGGACGATTCCCAGATATATCCAGAGACTCTTGTAGTGCAATCCGGTATACCGGTAACCATTCTCAACATTAGCTTAATCGACCAGCACCAGGTATCCATCGAGTCGTTCCTTAGCCCTGAAGATGTGAACGTAAAGCCTAAGGAGGTTTCTCGCTTCGAGTTCACGCCCGAAGATCACGGTGAATAAACAATCCGACACGAACTCCACGGATTTACCGGGAAGTTGATCGTAAATTAACGTCCATGCTGTCTGTTGGGTGATCATCTGCGTCAACGCGATAGCCTGCTAATGCCGATGATATGCTTATCGGGTAACCGTTCACCTAATGAAAATTGGGCGATTTAGCTTCCCTCTGCTAGCGGATCACGGCGAATTAAGACCTTATGGGGGGTGAGACCATGACATTCTCGTCGCTAAGGACCATACCTGCCCGTAAAGGCAAGGCGTGCCGGTTGAGGGCGGGTCAGATGGTGAAAGTCGTAAACTCCCACGGGCAGCAGGTGGTAGACACCTGGGCGTTCAACACCGGCGACCATTCCGAGTTTATGTCCATGGAGCACACCCGCACGGCCCTCGGGCAGATCATGGCCGAGGTGGGGGACAGTTTGGTCACCAACCGGCGAAGGCCGATCCTCACGTTGGTGGAGGACACTTCGGGCGGTATCCACGACACATTGCTGGCCGCCTGCGACCGATACCGCTATGAACAGCTAGGTGTCGCCGGGTTTCATGACAACTGCACTGATAATTTGGCGGCCGCTCTTTTAGAGCTGGGGATAGCATCGGCCATCACGCCCAGCCCATGGAACCTGTTTATGAATATCCCGGTGGCTGACGGCGGCGGGCTTTCGTTTCAGCCCCCTGTCTGCAAACCGGGCGATCATGTTCTGCTCCGAGCGGAGATTGACTGCGTAATCGCCTTTTCTGCTTGCCCGCAAGACATTGTACCCATTAACGGCGTTGACTGTTCTCCAACCGAGGCCCACTTCCAGGTACTCGAACGCCCTTAGGGTCTGTAAGCCTCCCTTGCCAAATTGAACCAAAGCCAAGAAGAAACTACCGGTGAGCGAGATGCCACTGCTCACTTCAGGTGGGTAAGGATGAATGCTGGCTATTTAGGGCGGTGAAAGGATCCTCGATCTGCTACGGTCCTACCCTACCCACGCCATTTCGAGCATCTTCCCCGGTCAGAAATTCCTGAATGTCCCGAGCGTATTTAACTTCGGAGTCGTCTTCCGGCCGATATCCCAACACCTGGCGAGCGCTGGTGAGCGACCAGAAGCTGCGGGTGTTGTCGCTGATGCCGTATACGATCAACCAAGGAATGCCATGTTCATTTTCTATGTTCGGGGTCTCGATGGCCCGGGTAAAAAGCTGAGTTAGGTCGCGTGGGCTGATATATGCCCCCAAGTCTCGCTTGTAACGGCCTGGATCGCCGGTGAAATCCTCTGCTTTAATCTCCCTAGGAGCCCCGATGCGCACCAGCACGACTTCCAGCTTGCGCCCGAACGTGCCGGAGGCAAAGAGAAAGCCCAGGTGCTCATAAGTTGCCTTGGCCCAACCGTAGAAGTTGTCGGACAACGGCAATTTGTAGGGGTCCAACATTTCCAAATCGCGGCGTTGAATCAACGCGTGCTCATACCAATCGGCGGCGTGGTTGGAGCTGGCCAACACTACCCGTTTGGCGCCCGATTCGTAGGCGGTACGGTACACGTTGAATGCCATACCAACGTTGAACTGCTCGTCGTAATAATCGTCCAACGGTGATCCACCACGGCGCTTGTATCCCAAATGTACTACCGTGTCCACTCCTTGGAAGTAACGGGCATATTGCGTCAGATCCGGGTCGCCCAGATCAGCAATCGAAACGCCGGAAACTTTGCGTCCTTCCCGGTCTGAGTCGTTGACGTCTATCAGTGCCATATCGTATTGATCTTGGAAAGCTGGGAGTATTTGAGAGGCAATGTAGCCGGAAGCTCCCGTGAGCAACACCTTTCGATTTGGCATGGAGGTGTCCTTCCTTTGATTTATTTTTGACCCCTGATTTACACGTCCGAAGGGTTCAGTGAGAGTCGTCTCCGCGCTACTTGGTGATTTTTGGATGGCATTAGTGGTTTACCGGCTGCGTCCATCAGATTATGACACATGTGCGAACAGGCTCTACGAGGTCTAGCTTGCACCCTTACCACATTCAGTCATATGCGGTAATGATCGTTTAAGTGTATTGTACGAAAGTATTTACCTACATTCACATCAAATGGCTGGGTAACGAAGAGGAGACGATGATGGCTGTTACGCAGTTCAAGGTAGAAGTGCCCGACGCCACCCTTCAGGACTTGAAGAACCGGCTGGACAATACCCGGTGGCCCGATGATATCCCCGGCTCGGGTTGGGACTACGGGACCAACCTAAGCTATATCAAGGAATTGGTGGAATACTGGCGCACCGGTTTCGACTGGAGGTCACAGGAGAAGCTGATCCATTCCTTCTCGCATTTCAAGGCCGATATCGACGGAATGGGAATCCACTTCATCCACGAGAAGGGCAAGGGCCCAAACCCAATGCCACTGGTGATGACCCACGGATGGCCCGGCACTTTCTTCGAGATGTATAAGGTCGTCCCCATGCTTGCCGACCCGGCCGGCCACGGCGGGGACCCGGCCGATGCCTTTGACGTTGTCGTTCCGTCCATGCCCGGCTACGGCTTCTCCGACGCCTCCCACCAACGCGGGTTGGATACATTTGCCATCAGCGACATGTGGGCGAAGCTCATGTCCGAAAGCCTTGGCTATCAGCGGTTCGCTGCCCAAGGAGGCGACTGGGGGGCCAGGGTCACCGCCAAACTAGGACTATCTCACAGCGGCAAAGTGGTGGGGATCTATACCACCTCGGTCACCAGTCCCACACCTTACCAAGGGCCGGGAACGCGGGAGTTGTCAGAGGCGGAAAAAGGTATGCAAAAACATCGGGAACAGTGGCTGGCCAGCGAAGGCGGCTATTCTCACATCCAGAGCACCAAACCCCAAACGCTTTCTTACGGGTTGAACGACTCCCCCGCCGGACTGGCGGCGTGGATCGTGGAGAAATACCGGCGCTGGAGCGACTGCGGCGGCGACGTGGAATCCCGGTTCACCAAGGACGAGCTGCTGACGACGATCACCATCTACTGGGTCACCCAGTCCATTAACTCGTCCACCCGGCTATACTACGAGTCCTTCAACAAGGCCTGGAACCTGGAGAAGGACGAGAAGATCCAGGTGCCGGTCGCCGTGGCCGCGTTCCCACACGAAAACACCGTGCCCCTCCGGGAATGGGCCGAACGCTCCTTCAACATCCAGCAATGGACGGACATGCCCAGCGGTGGGCACTTCGCCGCGCTGGAGGAACCGGTCAGGTTGGTTGAAGACATCCGGAATTTCTTCCGGGGACTGCGGGCTGGCATTTGATATAGGTCCACCAGAATGGTTTTTGGCGCAATTCGCGACGAGGTGAGATCTAATGAGCCAATCACATAACGTGCCCTTAGGGATTGCGATTCCCCAGGTATTTTTGGACCAGCCGGTGGATATGGAACTTGTTCAAAAATTTGCCAAGCGTCCCGAGGAACTGGAATACGACAGTATTTGGGTCCAAGAACGGCTCATCGGCGACACGCCGACGCTGGAGGGGTTGAGCCTGCTTTGCTATATCGCTGCCATCACCAAGAAGGTGCGGCTGGGGACCTCAGTCGTGGTGGCTCCCGACCACAATCCCGCCCACCTGGCCAAACAATTCAGTACATTGGACAATATGAGCAACGGCCGGTTGACCATCGGCCTCGGCCTCGGCGGACGCCTGCAGCACGCCCAGTTACTGGGAGGCGCCACCGAACGGCGGGTGCGTTACCTGGTCGAGAGCCTCGGGGTGATGAAAGCCCTGTGGGAGCAGCCCGAGGCTAGCTACGACGGCTACTTCTGGAAACTGGACGGCGAGGCCATGGAGCCCAAACCCATCCAAAAGCCTCACCCGCCCGTGTGGTTCGGTGGGCGTCATCCCGACGCGTTGCGCCGCGCCGTCCGCCTCGGCGACGGCTGGATGGGAGCAGGCTCGTCATCCACCGAACAGTTCAAGCAGCACGTCAGTATTCTCCACGAACACCTGGAGGCGTCGGGGCGTGACCCGGACACTTTCCCCATCTCCAAACGGGTATATATCGCTCTGGACGACGACGAAGACCGGGCCGAAGGGCGGCTCCGGGAATGGTTTGGCCGCCATTTCGGCAACGCCGAAATGGGTTCGGACGTTACGGTCCGGGGCAGTGTCTCCCGCTGCGCCGAGGGACTGGCGGAGATCGTGGACGGGGGCGCGCAGATGTTGATGCTCAACCCGGTGTTCGAACAAATGGAGCACCTTGAAGAGTTCCGGCGGATGTTCCCGGTCTCTGTTTCGTGAACCGGTCCGGTCCAGCCGGTGGCATTATAACGGCGATCAAGGTAAATGGTTATTCTGACGCAGATTACGAGCAAGCACATCGAGGCAGGAGGGACCGATGGCAATCGAATTCTGGACGATGGGCGCTGGCCAACCCGGTGGTCCCGATTCAAAGGCATTCAACGGCGTGCGCCAGGCGGTCCGGGCGGAGGAATTGGGATACGACGGCATAGTCTACGTGGACTCACAAAACGGTGTCGGCGATTGCTACATCGCGATGGCGCTGGCGGCGCACGCTACTTCCACGATAAAACTGGGCACGGGGGTCACAAACTCCTTCACACGCCATCCGGCCGTGACAGCATCGGCCATCGCGACCGTGCAAGCGGAGAGCGGCGGACGCGCCTATCTGGGTATTGGCAGAGGCGATTCCGCCCTGGCGCACCTCGGCCGCGCACCACATCCCGTCGCGGAGTTTGAGGACTACCTCGTGCGCCTCCAGGGCTACCTGCGCGGCGAGGAGGTCCCGTTCGAATCCGGGGGCGACATCGACTCGCTGGGCCTTGCGGACTACGCGGGTTGGAGCCGCATCTTCTGGATGGGGACGGTACAGCCCAAGGTCCCCGTCGATGTCGCCGCGACTGGTCCCAGGGTCATCGCCGCCGCCGCTCGCCACGCTGACCGCGTGAGCCTCAACGTAGGCGCGGACCCGGAGCGGATCCGCTGGGGCATGGATGTCGCGCGTGCCGCCCGCACGAGGGCCGGCCTATCACCCGAGATTCCCTTTAGCGCCTACCTGCCGCTGGTCGTGCACGATGATCCCGAAGAGGCGATGAGAATCGGCGCGGGGCAAGTCTCATTGTTTGCCCGCTTTTCCGCGATGTACGGAACCGTCGTCGGGCCAGCCTCGGCAAGCCAACGAGAAGTGCTACAGGGCATCCATAATGCGTACGACATGCAGCAGCACGCCCGCGGCGGTGGCCCCCAAGAAGCGGCTGTGACGGGCGAGTTCGCGAGGAACTTCGGGATCTTTGGGCCTCCCTCCTATTGCACCGACCGTCTGTCGGAGCTTATTGAACTGGGGATCGACCGATTCGTCTTCCGCGGAACTCCGCTCGACCCCGGCAACCCGGACTCGCGCGCTGCAGAGCAATTTGTCCAGGAAGTCGTGCCGATGCTGCGAAACTGAGCACCCCGGGACCAGCCCAAGGGTCGGTCAACGGCCGTTTAGATGGCGGCTGCCTCGATTTCTCCATGTTCAGGAAGATGGAGACAATATTAGCGCAGCGGACGAACCTGATTGTATCCCGATTGACCAATTATGAGGTATTGCGATGACCACGAAGCGAAAGCCATTCAGCTATTCTTGGGGTAGCGGGTACGTGGCCGAAGAAGCGAGGGTGGAAGGGGAGCATCACGTGCCCACGCTACAACTATTGAAGTACACCGAAGGTGAAGCCGCCGGTAACGTGAGCGTTAGATTCTGCCACTACGGCCATGCTGGGAACTTCCGGCGGTCGCCGCTGATGATGTCCCCTGATGAAATAGACATGATGCGGAAAGCATTGCGCCAGACTCCGGAATTGCGGGATCTGCTGCGCAGGTTGGTCGAGGATTAGATGGTAAAGCCGGCGTCGCTGGCAAGCCACCCGTCGGCTAATCCTCATCCTAAGGAACTGTCACGAAATAACTTGTTCTTTACTACATGCTCAGCTATACTTAATGGGTGATAGTTGAAGGAGCGATTCAAGCTCGTTACCAAGCGATTGCCCCCGTTGTGGACGAGCGGGTGCGGCG
>DAOUHE010000172.1:0-60578 GCA_034428715.1 Dehalococcoidia bacterium
GCCGCACCCGCTCGTCCACAACGGGGGCAATCGCTTGGTAACGAGCTTGAATCGCTCCTTCAACTATCACCCATTAAGTATAGCTGAGCATGTAGTAAAGAACAAGTTATTTCGTGACAGTTCCTAAGCGACAAGGAACGAGTGAACCCCAAGCCTGTCCAGGCTTGGGGTTCAACCTCTTAATTTCCTCGCTACGACGCCGCGGCTTGGCCGCGCCCCCCAGGTGGTTCACGCGAGAGACGTGCCATTACACTAACGCCTTATATCCCCAACCCCAAGCCGCCCGGTCTGCTGATCCCCGTCACCGTCGCCGTTATTCCCGGTGCTCCATAGGGAGAGCAAAAGGCCGATTCCATTGACCAGCAATGGCAGGATGATGCCGGGCAGTGGTAGCGGAAACCACTCCTCGGGCTGAACTCTAAGGTGATGCAAGAGGATGACCAGGCAGCCGGTTTCAGACACCTTCTGGTTAGCTCCTGCTGTCTGATAATCACCTCGTGGAGGGCCGTGGGAAGAACAGGCATAAGCTTGGCGAATTTGTTCAAATCCGAAGTTGTGTTTTCAAGCTGGGTCGTTCCGGGGCGCCCCGATTTTCGCAACGAACAGGTCCGCCGTTCCCAATATGGCTAACATCACCCGAGCATTGCCAAGCAATCTTCCGGTACAACGTCACCGCCGCGGTAACCAAACCAGGGTTCCGTTATAAACGCCCCTCTGTTTTCCCCCTTTTGCCCTCCCACGATAAAGCCATTTGTTTCAATCCTCAGGCAAAATAGCCCTGTAGTTTGTTTACCGAACCACGGGCGTCTGCTCGTGGCTATCCCAATCGTGGTGTAACTTCAGATAAGTTTGACGACGTCCATATATGGTGTTATCCTAAATGTAGACCCACCCCCAGGGGGTCTGGGTTTAGATGCAAAAATGAGGACGAGTATGCTGCCCGACGCTAAAACTGAGGCTTTGAAACGTTTGAACTACATCGATGGGCATCTCTCAGGCATCCGAAAGATGCTGGAAGAAGACAAATATTGCGTCGACGTGCTGAAGCAGACATTTGCCGTGCGCCGGGCCATCGAAAAGATGGAGAGCATTCTGCTGGAAGGGCATTTGCATACCTGCGTGGTTGAGGGCATCAAGGAAGGCCGGGAAGAGCAGGTGGTTGGTGAGCTTACCGACCTTTATCTTCTGGCTAACAAGTAGACGTTCTAGCGGCCCACTTTGTATTGAATATCGGTATTTGTCGAGTCTTGAATCCCCATTAAGGAGATGATCGTGCCCGCTTACGTCGTTGTGGATATCGAAGTCACCGACCCGGAAGCCTACGAAGGTTATCGTAGGCAGGTTCCGTCCTTGGTGGAAAAGCATGGCGGTAAATACCTGGTGCGTGGCGGCTCTTTCGAGATATTGGAAGGGGATTGGTCCCCCAAGCGCCTGGTGGTGGTGGAGTTTCCAACAATTGAAGCGGCAAAGGGATTCTACGGCTCTGAGGAGTACCGGCCTCTGAAGGAGATCCGCATCAATGCCACCAAAAGCAACCTGGTCCTAGTCGAGGGGGCTTAACCTAATATTCGGCGCCCGAGAGAACGAACATGGCAGAAACCGCTAATCGAATTACTATTCCAATCGAAGGCATGACCTGCGCCTCCTGTGTCGGCCACGTGGAAGGCGCGTTGAAGCGCGTTCCAGGGGTTTCGGCCGTCTCGGTCAACCTGGGCACGGAAAAAGCAGCGGTGGAATTGGATTCGCCGGAGCCTTCCCGGCAGCCTTCTATGGAAGACCTGTCCCAGGCGGTATCTCAGGCAGGTTACAAGGTTGCTACGGAAAAGATGACGCTGAACATCGGCGGCATGACCTGCGCCGCCTGTGTCTTTCACGTGGAAAACGCTCTGAACGGAGTGCCCGGCGTGTCCAAGACCCAGGTGAACCTGGCTACTGAAAAGGCTGCGGTGGAATACATCCCCGGCGTGGCCGGACTGGCCGGTTTCGAAGAGGCGGTGAAAAACGCCGGTTACCGGGTCGAAGGCGTCCCCGATGAAGGCCTGGACTCCAAAAGCGAGATGGAAAGGCTGTCCAAGGTCAAGGAGATCCGGGAGCTACGCAATCGTTTATTGTTCGCCGCTTTTGGCGGGGTGTTATTGCTGTTGGGCACCTTCCACTTCTTGCCGTGGGTCCCTTCGTTGATGGAACGGCCTTATTATCCCTTCCTGCTGTGGGCGGTGGCGACACCGGTGCAGTTTTGGGCTGGCTGGCCGTTCTACACCTCAGGATTGGGCGCTTTGCGGCACGGCGCCGCCAACATGCACACCCTGATCGCGTTGGGAACTTCGACGGCCTACGGGTTCAGCGTGGCGGTGGTGCTGCTCCATGCCTTTGCGCCCGAATTCCTGGCAACTCGGGGCATCGGCGCCGCAGTTTATTTTGACACGGCCGCCTTGATCGTGGCCCTGATACTGATGGGGCGGTACCTGGAAGCCAAGGCCAAGGGACAGACATCCGAGGCTATACGCCGGCTCATCGGCCTGCGGCCCAACACAGCCCGGATCTTGCGAGACGGCGTGGAAGTGGACGTGCCGGTGGAAGTCGTGGCCGTTGACGACGTTGTTTTGGTGCGCCCGGGTGAAAGCATCCCTGTGGATGGTGAGATTACCGAAGGGTATTCCACCGTAGACGAATCCATGCTTACCGGCGAAAGCATACCGGTGGACAAAGAGGCGGGAGCCTTTGTCTACGGCGCCACCATGAACAAACAGGGCTCCTTTCGCTTCCGGGCGGCCAAGGTGGGGCGGGACACCGTGCTGGCCCAGATCATCAGGCTAGTGGAGGATGCCCAGGGTTCAAAAGCCCCCATCCAGCGGTTGGCAGACCAGGTGGCGGCCTACTTCGTTCCCGCGGTCATCGCTGTGGCCGCGGCGGCATTCCTGTTCTGGATCTTCCTGGGCCCACCGCCGGCTCTGACTTTTGCCACCCTGGTATTCGTGGCCATTTTGATTATCGCCTGCCCCTGCGCCTTGGGTCTGGCAACCCCCACGGCCATTATCGTGGGCACGGGTAAAGGGGCCGAGAACGGCGTGCTGATTCGCAGCGCCCAGGCTTTGGAGGTGACCCACCGAGTTAACGTCGTGGTGCTGGATAAAACTGGGACATTGACCACGGGCCAGCCGGTGGTGACGGACTTGGTGGTGACCGAGTCTAATGGTGGGATGTCGCAGGACGAATTGCTGGGTCTGGCGTCATCGGCCGAAGCGGGCTCCGAGCACCCGGTGGGCGAGGCTATGGTCAAGGAAGCGCGGGCCCGAGGCCTTACCTTAGACCCGCCTCGGAGGTTCAAGGCGATACCGGGCATGGGGATCGAGGCTGAGGTTGGAGGGTTCACCTTCCGCCTGGGCAATCAGGCGTTGATGCAGGAATTCCAAATCCCTCTGGACGGTCTATCCAGCAAGGCGGCGGAGTTGGCGGCGTCGGGTAAAACACCCATGTTCCTGGCGTCGGAAGGCCGGGTCCTGGGTATCATTGCTGTAGCCGACGCTCTGAAACCGGAGTCGGTTGAGGACGTGGCTCGTTTGAAGCGCCTGGGACTGGAGGTTGTCATGCTTACCGGCGACAATGTCCAGACGGCCATGGCCATCGCCAATGAGCTGGGTATAGACCGGGTGGAAGCCGAGGTATTGCCCCAGGACAAGGTAAAGGTGGTGAGCCGGCTCCAGGCTGAAGGTAAAGTGGTGGCCATGGTGGGTGATGGAATCAACGATGCCCCGGCGCTGGTCCAGGCCGACGTGGGGATGGCCATGGGGACGGGCACCGACGTGGCCATGGAATCGGCCGACATCACCCTGATGAGGGGCGACGTAGGCGGGGTGATCACGGCCTTTGAGTTAAGCCGCGGCACCATTCGCACCATCAAGCAAAACCTATTCTGGGCGTTCTTTTACAACGTAATGCTCATTCCGGTAGCGGCCGGAGTGCTTTACCCGGTGTTCAATGCCGTGGGCGGTGTCCCAGCCGGCCTGGAATTCTTCTTTGGACAACAAGGGTTCCTCAATCCGGTGCTGGCCGGTCTGGCAATGGCCTTCAGCTCGGTGACGGTGGTTACCAACTCCCTGCGCCTGCGGAATGCGAAGTTGTAACCGGGACCGCCAACGGCCTGTTGGGGTTGAACCCGTCTGATTTGGAACAAAAAATGACCGAACGACGGGCGCCACCTGCCCTGATACTTTCGTTGCTTTTCGCCGCGATCTTCCTGACAATGTCGGTTTATCTGATGCTGGCGCCACTGCTGGTGGAACTGGCCGCAGAATTCCACACTTCAGTGGCCATAGCCGGACAGTTGGTAGCAGCCACCTCCGTAACCTGGGCGGTCACAGCGCCGCTGGTGGGCCCTTTGTCAGACACATACGGTAGAAGGCTCGTTATTCTTACCGGCTTGATGCTAATGGCGCTAGGTGTCTTGGGGTCAGTCCTATCATGGTCTTACGGCTCTCTGCTGGGATTCCGCCTCCTCACTGGAATCGGTATGGCTACCATTCCCCCTAACAGCCTGGCGACCATAGCCGACGTCTTCTCACCCGAGCGGCGAGGAAAAGCCCTCGGCTGGCTGCTTAGCGCAACTGGCGTGGGCACAGCGTTGGGAATTCCTGGGGTCGCTCTTCTGGCTGATGCAGGGGGCTGGCAGCTGCCTTTTTACGTTATTGGTGCGTTGCTACTGATACTATGGGGCCTGTTGTGGGTTTGGTTGCCACGCAGCCAACTACAGAAGGGAGAGGCTATAGGTTTTCTCGCTTGCTTCAGACAGGTGGGCGCAATCCGCCCTTTCTGGTACGTACTGGGGGCCAATTTGCTAATGGTGACGGCGTTCTCCGGAGTGTTCACTTACCTGGCGGCCTATCTCATCCAGACCTACTCCATGCATGAAGGCGAGGTCGCTCTGCCATTAACCCTGGCAGGACTGGGAGTAATAATAGGCAGCTTGGTTGGTGGAAGGGTAGCCGGATTTAATCGCCGCCTTCTACTGGTCTCTGTTTCATTCATGTTTGGCGGACTTGTAGCTGCCCTGGTGTTTGCTACTAGAGTATCTCCGTGGTTAACGGTGGCGCTAGCCTCTGGAGTCGCGGCTTTCCTGCTTATGTCATGGCCGGTTACATCTATACTTTTGATAGAGCTGGCTGGCCGATCTCGCGCCACCGCTCTCGGGATGTTCGCCGTCAGCAATCAGGCCGGTACTATAGCCGGTACTTCGCTTGGAGGACTGATGTTGGCATTTGGCGGGTTCCCGATGGTAGGGATTTTTTGTCTTGTATCAGCAGTCGCCGCCGCCGCCGTCATGGGACTGAAGGTTAGGGAATCTTCTGCGAGTTTGATTCTGGAGACGGCGGCCTAGAGCCGAGACTATAATCAAAGGGCGCCGAAGGTACTTTGAAACAAGTCCTCTAAGCCAGTGTTGGGAAAATTGGAAGAAACCACAGGAGGGCGAGAAATGGCTACAGCCGTAGACCCGATCTGCAAGATGGAAGTAGACACGGAAAATCCACCGGGCGGCCAGAGCGAGCACCAGGGAACGATCTACTATTTCTGCGCCCCAGGGTGCAAGGTGGCGTTTGACCGGGAGCCGGAAAAAGTCTTGTTGGGGCAGACCATACCCATAACAATGGGCACGCCGGCCAAGAAACCTGGGCTATTGGGCAGGCTTTTCGGCCGGGGGTAGATACGGGGCTAATAGAAACCAGACGGCTAGGCCCTGTCCCAGTTTTGTTGGGCACCGGCGCGACCTAATTGCGTTAGCCGCCTAAACATCGGCTCCGCAGCAGCGCTTGTACTTCTTGCCGCTGGCGCAGGGACATGGGGCGTTGCGGCCGATCTTACCGGCCCCTACGGGAACCGCATTCCTCCGGCCCGGGGCTACCGCCGCCATCGGGCTGGCTTTGGTGGCCTGGGGCGCCGCCTGTCGACGCCTGGATTCGGCAGGCTGCTGGGTGATGGTTACGTGGAACAGGGAATGGACCACGTCATACTGCATCCGGGTCAACAGGTCCTTGAACATTTGCTGCCCCTCAGACCGGTACGCGACCAGCGGGTCGCGCTGACCATAGGCGTGAAGGCCGATGCCAGTGCGCAGGTTCTCCATCCCGGTAAGGTGGTTCACCCAATGAGTATCTATGGCCCTCAGTAAAAGCAGCCGTTCCAGGGTCCGCATCTGGTCCGCGCCGATCTCCGCTTCCCGGTTATGGTATGATGCATCGGCATGTTCGGATAGCAATTCGGTCACTTGGTCCCGGTTCAGCCGGTAAACCGCGTCTTCATCGGCCAGGTCCGGCGGAAGGGGGCAGATCCTTTCCAATTCGCCCAGGAAAGAGGAGACGTCCCAATCGTCGGCGTGACGGCCCGGCAGATGGCGGTTGATCAGGTCTTGGAATTCTTTCCGCAACATTCCTACGATCTTTTCTTCTAGGTTCTCTCCCTCCAGGATGTCTTTCCGGTCGGAGTAGATGACCTCCCTCTGGGTGTTGAGCACGTCGTCGTAGTCCAGCAGATGTTTGCGAATGTCGAAGTGGTAGCCTTCCACCTTGACCTGGGCGCTGCCGATGGACTTGGTGATTATCTTGTGCTCTATGGGCGTGTCCTTGTCCATGCCGGCCCACCCCATCACGGTCTTGATGCGGTCACCGCCGAAGCGGCGCATCAACTCGTCCTCCAAAGAGATATAGAATTGGGAACTGCCCGCGTCGCCCTGGCGGCCCGACCGGCCTCGCAACTGGTTGTCTATCCGGCGGGCATCATGGTGTTCAGTGCCTAAGACGTGGAGCCCGCCAAGTTGCACCACTTTGTCGTGTTCATCTTGCCAATCTTGCCGGTCAGTGTCGGCTCCGCCAAGTACGATGTCGGTGCCCCGGCCGGCCATGTTGGTGGAGACGGTGATGGTTCCCAGGCGTCCTGCCTGGGAAATAATGTTGGCTTCACCTTCGTGGTTCTTGGCGTTGAGCACTTGGTGGGGGACACCTTGGCGTTTCAACCGTTCGCTGAGCAGTTCTGATGCTTCGATGGAGGTGGTGCCGATCAAAACCGGCCGGCCCTGTTGGTGATACTCGGCGACATCGTTGGCCACCACCCGCCATTTGGATTCCTCGTTTTGAAATACCAGGTCGGGAGCATCTTCCCTGACCATGGCCACGTTAGTGGGTACTACCACCACATCGAGATGATAGATCTTGAGGAATTCGTCGGCTTCGGTTTCCGCCGTTCCCGTCATGCCCGAGAGTTTCTGGTACATGCGGAAGTAGTTCTGAAGGGTGACGGTGGCATAGGTGATGCTTTCCCGCTGGATCTTCAGGTTCTCTTTAGCTTCTACCGCTTGGTGGAGCCCGTCGGACCAGCGCCGCCCCTCTTGTAGACGTCCCGTGAACTCATCGACGATGACCACGTCCCCGTCTTTTACGACGTAATCCTTGTCGCGGATCTTCGTCACGTGGGCGTTCAGCGCGTTTTCCATGTAATGGACCAAGTGGTAGTTCTCTGGATCGTATAGGTTAGGCGTCTTAGTCCACTTCTCCATTTTGGCGATGCCTTCTTGGGTCAAGGAGATCGCCTTGGTGCGGTCCTCAATGGTGAAGTCTTCTTCTGGTTCCAGTCTGGGCACCAGCTTGGCGAAGGTGAAGTAGTGCTGAACCGGCTCCTCCGCCGGCCCGCTGATGATAAGCGGCGTTCGCGCCTCGTCGATCAGGATGTTATCCACCTCGTCGACTATGGCGAAGTGAAGGTTTCTCTGCACCCGGTGGGACGCTTCCAGGGACATGTTGTCCCGCAGGTAATCAAAGCCAAATTCGTTGTTGGTGCCGTAGGTGATGTCAGCCGCGTAGGCATCGGCGCGGCTAACGGGCCTGAGTTTCTGGATTCCGTTGGGGGCCTCAGTCATCTCCGGATCGAAGATAAGGGCGTTGTCGTGTTGCAGACATCCCACCGTCAGGCCCAGGGCGTGGTAAATCGGACCCATCCACACCGGGTCCCGGCGGGCCAGGTAGTCGTTGACCGTGACCACGTGAACGCCCCTTTCGCTGAGGGCGTTCAAGTACACCGGCAGGGTGGCGACCAGCGTCTTACCCTCGCCGGTTTTCATCTCGGCTATCTGCCCTTGGTGCAGAACGATGCCGCCAATGAGTTGCACGTCATAGTGCCGCTGGCCGATATTGCGCCGAGCCGCTTCTCGCACTGCCGCGAAGGCCTCGGGCAACAAGTCATCCAGGTTTTCTTTCCCTGATAGGCGGGACTTGAACTCGTCTGTCTTATCCCGCAATTGGGCATCGGACAGGCCCTTCATCCCGTCCTCGAAGCTATTTATCTTCTCAACGATGGGCAGGGTTTTCTTTACCAGTTTCTCGCTTTGGTTCCCTGCAAGTTTATGAAGTAGTGAGACCATAGGATCATTTCCTCAGAATAGACTAATGGATAAATCTATTTTAACCATTGAGGCGCCAACATGCACGGTCATCGAGCGCTTGAGAGGCAAGAAGGGTGGCTTCGTGGCGTTGAATGACGGGGGTTAGGCTGCTGGCGCTGGCTCTGACCCCGCGGCGGCGGGTGAGCCAAATGGAGGATGGGTCAGTGATTATGGTATCAAAAGCGAGTTTGGCAATCCACCGCGCCCGTCAAATCACCCAGACGCGATACCCCTTCCCGGGAAACCAGGGATGTCAGCTCGTCCAAAATGCGGAAGGGCGACCACAGGTCGGCCAGATTGGCGCTGCCTATCTGCACAGCGGTGGCGCCAGCCAAAATGTATTCCAAGGCGTGCTCACCGCTGAAAATGCCTCCCACTCCAATGATGGGCACGTCGACCGCCTGGGCGGCGTGGTACACCAAAGCTAGGGACACGGGCCGCAGACCTTCGCCGGAGAGTCCTCCGGTGACCGCTCCCAGCACGGGCCGGCGGGTCTTGAGATCGATTTTCATGGCGGGCAGGGTGTTGGAAATGGTCAACGCATCCGCCCCAGCCTCTACCGCGGCCACCGCAATTTCGGATATATCGGGAACATTGGGGGCCAACTTCACCAGCACCGGCAGGTCCGTGGCGGCTTTTACCGCGCCCACTGCATGGGAGGTGAGTTGGGCGCTGTGGCTGAACAGGGCGCCGCTCTCGATGTTGGGGCAACTGAGGTTCAACTCTAACGCTTGGAATCCTGGAATCCCATGGGACAACGCGGCCATTTCGCCGAATTGCTCCGCGCGGTCGGCGGATAAGCTTAGCAGAACGGTGGCCCCCAACTGTTGCAATCGAAGCCATTGGGGCGCCAAGTCTGACAGGGCAGCCTCCACGCCTGGGTTAGCCAGACCGATAGAGTTGAGCATGATGCTCTCGCCGGATTCAAGGCCTTGGCGGAACGATTCGGGGTACCACCGGGGTTCCGGGTTGCCTCCCCGAGGGAGCCGGGTGACGGTTTTGGGAATCACCGCGCCCAGCCGGCAAAGATCCATGTCAGGAGTCAGACCGCGGCCATAGCCGTCGTACCCCAGCGTGCCCGACGCTATCATGACCGGATTGGCCAGGCGTAAATGGAATGGGTTTTTGGGAGCTAGATCGACCGATAGATCGATCGTTGGACCAGCGGAAAGACCTGCCTGCAGGCCCAGTTGCCTGTAGGCAGGCACTCTATTGACTGCCTGGCCCGCCGATGCGGTTTCCGTAGTGCTACTCTTCTGGCTCATCGCCGGCAATTTGGCCGCTGATATCGATTTGGTCATCGGCTTCTTCATTGGGTTCGCCGAAGTCCAGAGGTGGCTCACCGGTCGCCAGGTCTGCAGCGGAAGAACCGGGTTCCTCTGTTATGAATTCGCCGATGCCGCCTACTGGCGCGTGCCCGTTGGTGCTATCTACCCCAAGGATCTCTTCATCTTCGTCTTCGTCGTCCTCGTCTCCATCGATTTCGTCGTCATCGAATTCGTCGTCGAGATCATCGCTGTCTCCATCATCACCGGTCAAATCGATTCGAGGCGTGTCGCCATCGTGTGGCCGAGCCGGCGCCTCTTCGATGTTGAATTCAGCCGAGGGGGTTTCCCCTATGCCCAGCCAGGCTGCGGGGGCCATCTCCGAAAACTCAGGGATGGGGTCCGGCGCAAGGAGTTTATCCATTCCAGGAATCGGGATCTGGGCTGGTATCAGGCGTCCAATGATGACGTTTTCTTTCAGGCCAAGCAGCCAATCCTGAGCGCCGCTCACCGCCGCCTGGGTCAAAACCCGGGTGGTTTCTTGGAAGGAAGCGGCCGATAGGAAGCTGTCGGTGAGCAACGATGACTTGGTTATACCCAAAAACACCGGCTTGGCAGTAGCGGGTTCGCCGCCTTCGGCCAAGACCTTAGAGTTTTTCTCTTGGAACCCGAATTTGTCCACCATTTGACCGGGGATGAAGTCTGAGTCGCCGGTGGATTCCACCTGGACGCGGCGCAGCATCTGCCTCAGGATGATTTCGATATGCTTGTCGTGGATTCCCACCCCCTGGGACTGGTACACCTGCTGGACCTGGTCCACCAGGTATCGTTGCAGTTCGTCTTTGCCACGAATATGCAGTATGTCGTGGGGGTTCAGCGGTCCAATGATCAGCGCCTCTCCCGCCTTTACCTCATCACCGTCGTTGACCAAGAGGCGGGTCGTGCCGGGGATGAAATGCTCTCGTTCCTCCACGTCTTCCCAAATGATGGAAACC
The DNA here is from genome assembly GCA_034428715.1 of Dehalococcoidia bacterium. Lineage (GTDB taxonomy): Bacteria > Chloroflexota > Dehalococcoidia > Lucifugimonadales > UBA3495 > Io17-Chloro-G2. The sequence continues at coordinate 10,686 of DAOUHE010000172.1, forward strand.
GTCTCTTTGGTCAACTCCACCCGGCCTCCAATGTTGGCCACCACCTGCTGGCTGAGGGCGGGTTCCTCTTCGGAGCCGTTCTCCGCGGCGGGCCGTACCCCGGCTAGGATCATTCCCGGCTCCACATATTCTCCCTCTTCCACCGTTGGCACGGCTTTGTCTGGCAGAGCGTAATCTTCCCGGAATTCTTCATGGCTGACCAACCGCAGGCGGCGGCCGTGTTCTTCCGGCTCGATCGTGATGGCTCCGTCTATGTCGGCTAGGATCGCGGCTCCTTTGGGGACCCGGGCTTCGAATAATTCTTCAACCCTGGGGAGGCCGCTGGTAATGTCGATTCCTGCCACGCCGCCGGTGTGGAATGTCCGCATGGTGAGTTGGGTTCCCGGTTCGCCGATGCTCTGGGCAGCTATGATGCCCACGGCTTGGCCGATTTGCACCAACAGACCTGTGGCGGGCAGACGCCCATAGCACATTTGACATAACCCGCGGTTGGATTCGCAGGTCAGCGGTGACCTCACCGGCACTTCTTTGACCCCGGCATCCATCAGAATCTGGGCCGATGAAGCCCCGAATTCCTCGTTGCGGTCTATCAAGATCTCCCCGGTTTCCGGGTGGGCTATAGGGAAGGCAGCCATCCTCCCGATGATTCGTTGGTGGAGGGTGGACTGTAACGGGATGTCGGCCTCCGCCGTGATCCAGTACGCGTCCACGGTCCCGCAATCTTCTTCCAGGATGATCACTTCTTGGGCGATGTCAATGAGACGGCGGGTTAGATAGCCGCTGTCGGCGGTGCGCAGGGCGGTGTCGGCTAGACCCTTTCTGGCGCCATGTGTGGAGATGAAGTACTCCAAGGCGGTCAGGCCTTCCCTGAAACTGGACTTGATGGGCAGGTCGATGATCTTGCCCTTGGGATTGCTCATCAACCCCCGCATGCCGGCCATCTGCTTGATCTGGGAAATGTTACCCTTTGCGCCGGAAACCGCCATCACGGCGACGCCGCCGTAGTTGGGCAACTCTTCTTCAACCAACTCGGTGGTTTGGTCGGAAGCTCTGGTCCACGCCTCCACCGTCTTGGCGTACCTCTCGTCTTCAGAGATCAATCCCGACAGGTACTGGTCTTCGTAGCCGGCCACCAATTGGTCGGCCTCTTCCAAGACCACCGGCTTTTTGGCCGGAACTTGAATGTCGTTGATGGCGATGGTTATTCCGGAGGTTGTGGCATAGTGGAACCCCAACGTCTTAATACGGTCCAGCGTATTTGCGGTTTCGTCGCTATCCAGGGTCCCGTACAATTCTGCCGTCAAATCCTTGAGTGCGTTCCGGTCCATCAACTTGTTCTGGAATCCTAATGAGGTAGGCAGGGTTTCGTTGAAGATCAACCGGCCCAAGGTGGTTTCCACGGCTCCTTCATCATCGGCTCCGTCAACGCTGGTGACCTTGACCTGGGCTTGCAGATTGACCAGACCAGAGGCGTGTGCAATCCTAGCTTCGTCGAAGTCGTAGAATTCCAGTCCTTCACCAGTTGCGCCTTCAGTGATCTTGGTAAGGTAGTAGCAGCCCATGACCATGTCCAATGTGGGCGCTACCAACGGGTCGCCTGAAGCCGGCGAAAGCATATTGTGCGTGCTCAGCATGGCTTCCTTGGCCTCCAAGACCGCCATATGAGACAGGGGGATATGTACCGCCATCTGGTCGCCATCAAAGTCGGCGTTGAATGCCGAGCATACCAACGGGTGGATTTGAATGGCGTTGCCTTCAATCAGCACGGGCATGAACGCTTGTATACCCAGCCGGTGCAGGGTTGGCGCCCGGTTTAGCAGCACGGGCCGGTCTTTTATGACATCTTCCAAGATGCCCCAAACCTCGCCCCTGGCTCTTTCTACCATCCTCTTGGCGTTTTTTATGTTGGGGGCTATCCCCAGGACCACCAACCGGTGCATGACGAAAGGTTTGAACAGCTCCAGCGCCATACGTTTTGGCAGGCCGCACTCGTTCATCTTCAATTCGGGTCCGACCACGATCACCGATCGGCCGCTGTAGTCCACCCGCTTTCCCAGCAGGTTCTGGCGGAAGCGCCCCTGTTTCCCCCGCAGCAGGTCCGATAGCGACTTAAGCTTGTGGTTGTGGCTGCCCTGGATGGGCCTGCCCCGGCGGCCGTTGTCGATAAGGGCATCCACTGCTTCTTGGAGCATTCGTTTTTCATTACGGATGATTATCTCCGGCGCGCCCAGGTCCATTAGGCGCTTGAGCCGGTTGTTGCGGTTGATCACCCGCCGGTAGAGGTCGTTCAAGTCGCTGGTGGCGAAGCGCCCCCCGTCCAACTGGACCATTGGGCGTAGCTCCGGAGGCAGCACAGGAAGAATGGAGAGGATCATATCCTCTACCCGGTTGCCGCTTTTGCGGAATGATTCGACCACCCGTAGGCGCTTGATGGCCTTCTTGCGGCGCTGGCCAGAGGTGGTGTGCATCTCGTTTATCAGCTGTTCTCGCAGGGCTTCCAGGTCTACAGTCTTGAGGATGGCGCTAATGGCTTCTGCGCCCATACCCGCCTGGAAAACGCTGCCATAACGCTCCTTCAACTCGCGGTACCGGGACTCGGCGACGAGTTTGTGAACCTGCAAGTCTTCCAATTCATCGATGGCCGTTTGGAGCTGTTCCGCCACCTGGTTCACTTCCTCGGCCAGTTCGCCCTTGATGGCATCGATTTGAACCTGGATGGCTTTTTGAGCATTTTCTTCATCTACGGTCAGAAACGCTTCGGGTTCTTCCTGACCATCTACTAACTGGCCGTCTGCCGACTGGGCTTCTTCCCGCGGAGCATCTTCAAGGGCAGCGGTGGTCTCTCCGCCGGCCTCTGCGGCAATGCCTTCTTCGGGGCCGCCGCCTGAGTTCCCGGTGTCGTCTAGCGAGAGGCCATCGGCGGGAGCGGCCACCGGTCCCAGGAGTTCCTGAATCTTTGCTTCGGCCGTCCTTTCGCGTCTACGGACCTCCAAGTCGTGTTTGATCCGCTCGGCTTCGATGCTATCTTTGCGCATATCTTCGTCCACGGACACCACGATATGCTGGGCGAAATAAAGGACCCTTTCCAGGTTTCTGGGTGAAAGGTCTAGGAGCAGGCCCAGGCGGCTGGGGGTGGTCTTGCTAAACCATATGTGGGCTACCGGGGCTGCCAGCTTGATGTGTCCCATGCGCTCCCGGCGAACCTTAGAGCGGGTAACTTCGACGCCGCACCGGTCGCAAACGACGCCGCGGTAGCGGATTCGCTTGTACTTTCCGCAGAAACATTCCCAGTCCTTGGTGGGGCCAAAGAGCCGCTCGCAAAAAAGCCCGTCTTTTTCCGGCCGCAGGGTCCGGTAGTTGATGGTCTCCGGCTTGGTGACTTCGCCGTGGGACCAGTTGAGCATCTGTTCTGGAGAGGCTATTGATATTCGAATCGCATTGAAATTGGTCCCCTGAGACTCTGTGCGGTCTGCCATTCTTACCATTAAATAGCCTCCAACGTTTGGTATAGGTCAGTATCGTCGGCGATGCCCGGGCTCATGGAGGTATGAACGTCCTCGTTGAGCAGCTCCACGGACAAGCCGAGACTCTGTAATTCTTTCAAAAGCACGTTAAACGATTCTGGCACTCCGGGTTGGCCGATGGGTTCTCCCTTCACCACTGCTTCGTAGGTTTTGACACGGCCTGCTACGTCGTCCGACTTGACCGTCAGCACCTCTTGTAGGTTGTAGGCGGCGCTGTAGGCCTCCAGGGCCCACACCTCCATTTCACCAAACCGCTGGCCGCCAAACTGGGCTTTGCCCCCCAGTGGCTGCTGGGTGATCATGGAATAGGGCCCGGTGGAACGGGCGTGGATCTTATCCTCTACAAGGTGTATCAGCTTGAGGATGTAAATGCTTCCCACGGTGACCTGCTGGTCGAAGGGTTCACCCGTCCGGCCGTCATACAGTTGGAACTTACCGAAGGTGGGCGGTGAAATGTGCCGTTTCTGGTGAACCTCCAGAGCTATGTCGCGCAACCCGCTGTCATCTAAACCATCGGTTTCTATCCCAGCCTCGTCCTTCAACCACATCCTCAGGCAGGCGGCCTGGGCATCTCCCTTGATCTGGTCGTCGAACAACGATCTCCCGTCGTAACCCTGGTCCGACAGCCATGCCATGGTCTTTTCGATATCAGGTTGGCTTGCGCCGCTCCCGAGATTGGAGGTGAGGGAGCCGGCCTGTTGTACGAACCAAACCCTGGCCAGAGCATCTTCCACCGATGAGTCGCTGGCGCCGTCGAACACGGGCGTGTTAGCCCTGAAGTTCAAGTTTTTGGCAGCCCAACCCAGGTGGGTTTCCAGCACCTGACCCAGATTCATCCGGGAAGGCACGCCGATGGGGTTTAGGATGATGTCCACCGGAGTCCCGTCGGCCATATATGGCAGGTCCTCTTCAGGCAGTATCCGGGCTACCACGCCCTTGTTGCCATGGCGGCCGGCCATCTTGTCGCCCACCGATATTTTGCGCATTTGGGCGATCCATACCCGGACGGCCTCGTTCACACCGGGGGACAGATCGTCCCGGTTGGCCCTGTTGAGCACCCGGACATCGATGACCTTGCCCCGCTCCCCGTGAGGGACCCTGAGCGAGGTGTCTTTGACGTCCCTGGATTTTTCTCCGAAAATGGCGCGGAGCAATTTCTCCTCTGCCGTTAGCTCGGTCTCTCCCTTGGGAGTGACCTTTCCCACCAGGATGTCTCCGGGTCCCACGTCGGCGCCCACTCTTATGATGCCGCGCTCGTCCAGGTCACGCAGGCTGCCTTCTCCGACGTTGGGAATGTCCCTGGTGATCTCTTCTGGGCCCAGTTTGGTTTCCCGAGCCTCCACCTCATGCTTTTCAATGTGGGTGGAGGTGTAACAATCATCCTTCACCAAGCGTTCGCTGAGGATTATGGCGTCTTCATAGTTGTACCCTTCCCAAGACATGAACGCCACCGTGACGTTTTGGCCCAGGGCCAGCTCGCCGTTGTCGGTGGATGAGCTGTCTGCCAGGACTCCACCGGCTTTCACGATGTCCCCTTTGGAAACCGTGGCCCGTTGGTCGAAACAGGTGCCCTGGTTGGTTCTGGCGAATTTGATCAATGTGTGGGCATGCTCGGTCCCTTCATCGTCGGTGACCACCACTTCCTTGCCACTGACAGACGTCACGGTGCCATCTACCTGGGCCATGACCACCTGGCCGCTGTCCCGGGCTACGCGTCCTTCTATCCCAGTGCCCACCACGGGAGCCTGGGGCCGCAACAAAGGTACGGCTTGACGTTGCATGTTGGATCCCATCAGGGCGCGGTTGGCGTCGTCGTGTTCCAAGAAGGGGATCAACGCTGCGGATATGCTCATGATCTGCATGGGCGACACGTCCATCAGGTCTACCGTGTCCGGCGATTCCTGAATGTATGTCTCTCCCACTCGAATCTCCACACGGTCCTGGGTGAACTGGTTGAGGTCGTCCAGCACCGAGTTGGCCTGGGCCACCCGGAAGACCTCTTCCTGGTCGGCCGACAGATAGATCACCGCGTCTTGGCCGGAGGCGACGAAGGGCTTCACGTGAATCTGCGTGTTCTTGGGCAAGTTCGCCAGCGGGGTCATTCGATTGGCGGGTATGTCCTTGCCCCTGGTTATGATAGCTTTACCAGACTCGTCCCTCACGTCTTGAGTGACGGTCCGGCCTTTAAGGTCCGGAGAATCGTGGGGCAGGGTCTTGAACACCTGCCGGTAGGGTGATTCGATGAACCCGTAGGCGTTTATCCTGGCGTAGGAGGCCAGGGAACTGAGCAGTCCGATGTTTGGGCCTTCCGGGGTTTCTATGGGGCAAATCCTCCCGTAGTGGGAGAAGTGGACGTCACGGACGTCGAATCCGGCCCTTTCCCTGGAAAGCCCCCCAGGGCCAAGGGCGGACAGCCGGCGTTTGTGGGTCAATTCCGCTAGAGGATTAGTCTGGTCCATGAACTGGGAAAGCTGGGAGCCGCCAAAGAACTCGCGGACCGAAGCCACCACCGGGCGGATATTCACCAGCCCTTGGGGAGCCGCCACATCAGGGTCTACCAGCGTCATTTTTTCCTTGACCATCCGCTCCATCCGGAGCAAGCCGACCCGGACTTGGTTCTGCACCAATTCGCCCACTGCCCTGACCCGGCGATTGCCCAAATGGTCAATGTCGTCAGGACGGCCATCGCCGTGGTTGATGCGGATCATGGTTCGTATCACTGCCACCACGTCTTCTAAAGACAGGGTCATCAGTCCTTCATTGACCGTCTGGTCCAGTCGGCGGTTGAGCTTATACCGGCCCACGCGGCCCAGATCATACCGGCGCGGCCCGAAAAAGAGGTTGCGCAGCAGGTTACGAGAGTTTTCCAAACTGGGGGGTTCGCCGGGCCTTAGCCGCCGGTAGAATTCGATCTGGGCCGCGGCGATGCGCTGGGCAGCCACGTCATCGTACTCTTTCTCGGGGTGCAGCCACTCCCATAACGAGACCAGGTCGTCTTTACGGAAGTTGTAGTCTTTGGTTTCAATGACTGGATCACGGTCGATGGTGGACTGCATGTAGCGGTGGTTATCGTCGGTGTCCACTTCGGCGAACAAAGCCAAAATGTCTTCGTCATATGCGACGCCTAAGGCTCGTAAGAAGGTGGATGCTGACACCTTACGTTTGCGGTCGACTTTAACCGACAAGATATCCTTGTTGCTGGTCTCAAATTCCAACCAGGCGCCCCGGGAAGGGATCAGCTTGGCATGGCAAAGGTCGCGGGCAGAGACGGCGTTTCGTTCATATACGAAGTAAATACCGGGCGAGCGAACCAACTGGCTGACCACCACGCGCTCTGCTCCGTTGATAACAAAGGTGCCGTTAGGGGTCATCATGGGGATGTCCCCCATGAAGATCTCCTGCTCCTTTATCTCGCCGGTTTCCTTCATCACCAACTGGGTCTTAACATACAGCGGCTGGCAGAACGTTATCTCCCGACCCTTGCACTCCTGGGGTGAGTATTTCGGTTCGCGGAAAAATTGCTCCATGAAGTGGAGTTCATATTTCTTGGCAGTGTAGTCGGCTATGGGGGAAATCTCCTTGTAGACTTCCGCCAGCCCCTCGGTGGCGAACCAGTTGTAGGACTGGAGTTGGCTTTGGATCAGGTTGGGTATTTCCAGCACCGATGGAATGCGGGCGTAGGTAATGGCATGGGGCAGGTCGGCGTGCAGAGGGTCCTGAACGGGAGACAAAGCCATATCCGTAACTCCTTAAAAATGAGTCGCCCTAGGGCTTGATTTGCCCCAGGGCAGGCGGGTTATGGAATGCGCAAGGCAAGTACGTATACTGGGTTGAATGCAGTCGAAAAACTGACAGAAGTACACGTCTGAGGCATATATTGGTAATCCGCCATTATACAGGTATCACACGGCGTGTCAAGAGGTCACCCCCTAATTATTCTTAATATCAACCCCTTTGGCTGCAAGGCCGATTTTCGTAGTTGGTCCAACGGCAGGTCTGAACTCATTAACCCGAAGCCGAATAGATTCCAATAATATCGCTGTGGTATTATTCCGGGTAACTCCCTTCCTGTGCCAACGTTGATTCATGATCCACTTCGGCGCGCCGGTCTATGCCAGCCGTTTTTCTACTTGTCAGTCCGGGACCGGGTTTGTCACCGGCCCCAAATGGCCCAATGTGCTGCAATGGGAAATATTCCTCGATCGATGTTTTGGGGTTAAAAATGGAGACCCGAATCCCATAACTGGAGAAAATTCGGTGATAAATCCATCGCCTAAAGACCTAGCCATCGCCGGCCACAAGGTCCATTACGCCTGGGTGATAGTGGCACTGGCATCCGCCTTGAGGCTTAGCGGTTCGGCCGTCCGGACCTCGTTCAGCATTCTGGTGCCTCGACTGGTCGAGACCTTCGGTTGGAGTATCGGCGCTGTAGGCGGGATTCTGGCTGTCCAGTGGATATCCTCGGGTCTCTTTAGTCCGCTGGCAGGCTCACTGGGTGACCGGTACGGAGTCCGCCGCACTATGACGGCTGGAGCCTTGCTTTTCATCGTCTGTATGGTTGGCTCCGGTCTGGTAATGGGAAACAAAACGGTCAATCTATTGCTGTTTTACCTCGTTTACGGGATCATACTCAGCCTCGCCATGGCCATTTTCCAGGTCCCGCTAACCGCGGCGGTTACAATGTGGTTCCGGAAACATTTGGGTCTGGGGATGGGGATCCTACAGTCCTCCCAGGGCATGGGACCCTTGGTGTTCGTTCCTCTGGTCATATTCATCATCTATGCTTTCGATGGGGGCCAGAGTGGCCTGCGTGCGGCATTCTGGGTCACGGGTATTGGCGGGGGCGTGGTCATGCTCCTGCTTATACCGATATTTTACGATGAGCCGGCGCGGATCGGCTTGAAACCCATGGGCGCTCCGGAGGATGAGCCCATTCCAAAAGTGCAAGCACCAGAGACCGCCAAAGAACGGTCCAAGGTGTTCATGCATCAAGCCCAGCGTACCGGAGCTTTCTGGAACCTGATTGGAATCCACTTTTGGGGATGCGCTGGCCACGCCATAATCATGGCTCTCCTGGTGGCCATAGCTGAGGAAAAGGGAGTATCCAGGGGTGCGGCCGCGGGACTCTTCGTAGCTCTCTCGGCAGTAAGCACCCTTTCCCGGTTCGGTGTGCCGATCGTCGCCGACCGGATGGGCAGCAAAGGAGCCATGGCCGTTTGCTTCTTCATGCAGAGTGCCCCGATCATCATCCTGTTCTTCGCCCACGACGCCTGGATGTTTTATCTATTCGCGGTCCTCTTTGGCATAGGCTTCGGCGGCGAAATGAGCGCATTCCCTATCATCAACCGCCAATACTACGGCAGCGCTCCCATCGGCACCGCCTTCGGCTGGCAGATGATGGGAGCGGGCATAGGCATGGCGGCAGGGGTCGCCATCGGCAGTATACTCCGCGACCTGACGGGCGATTTCACCGCCACTATCGCGGTATCACTGGTGCTGAGCCTGGTGGGGGTTGCCTCCATTTTGGTTCTCCCCACCACCTCGCGGCAACAACTACCCAACTGGGAGGACGCCATTCCCCGAGGGGGCGTTTCCATTGAGAGGGCAGGAGAATCGCCGGTTCGATCCTAAGGGAAATAACGCCAGAACCAAATCACGAATAGGGAGGCCTGGAGATGCTTGATCTGGTCATCCGCGGCGGACAGGTGGTAACCGGTTGGGGGGTGGGCGATTGGGATGTGGGGATTCAGGGGGAAAAGATCGTATCGATTGCCGCGGCCAACTCCATCACCGAAGAGGCGGGGCGGATCATCGACGCCACGGGAATGATAGTGGCGCCCGGCGGCATTGAGCCCCATGCCCACATTGCGGCGCCCATCATGGGCCCGGGGAATTATTCCACCGCGCCGCCGGAACAGGTCAGCCGAGCCGCCCTTTTCGGGGGCACCACCACCCTTTTGGATTTTGCTATCCAGTACCCCGGTATCGACATCAACCAGGCGGTTCAGGAGCGGACCTCAGTGTGGCGGGGCAACTCATACGCCGATTATTCCCACCACCTGATGCTGCTGGGAGAGATACCTTCCGGGATATTGGGCCAGCTCCACGAGCACATCGAAGACGGATTCGCCACCGTCAAGATCTTCACCACCAACATCCGGCCGCCATCCATGAGCGGAGAGCCGCGGATGGTGGGGATGGGCCACCTTCACGACCTGATGGAGCAGATTCAGCGCCACAGCGGAATGTTGTTGGTCCATTCGGAAGACGACGACATGGTGCAGCATATGTACCAAAAGCTGGCGGCCGAGGAGCGCACCGAGTGGTGGAACATGCATCTGGTCCACAGCAACGAGTCCGAGGATGTTTCCTTCAGGCGGGTATTGAAGGTGTCGGAATGGACCGGCTCACCGGTGTATTTCGTCCACGTCAGCGCCATGCAGGGGCTGGCGGCCATACAAGAATCAAGGGCCAAGGGGATGCCGGTGTACGGCGAGACCCTGCACAATTACTGTTGCTTCAACGCCGATAATTATAAGGAACAGAACGGTATGAAGTACCACACCTATCCGTCGCTGAAATCAGAGGAGGACCGGCAGGCGCTGTGGAACGGTATCGTCAACGGCGGTCTGAGCACTATGGCCACCGACGAGTATTGCACGTCGTGGGAGATGAAGATCGCCGGCCGCACCATATCCGACGTCACCGGCGGGCATAATGGCGCCGAGACCAGGGTGGGAATCACCTTCAGCGAAGGGGTGTCCAAGCGAGGAATGCCGCTGCAGCGGTTCGTCGATGTGACATCGGCCAACGCCGCCAAGATCATGGGCCTCTATCCCCGCAAAGGCGTGATCGCTCCCGGAAGCGACGCCGATATCATTCTCATTGACCCCAGCATCAAGAAACGGTTGGCCATGGGAGATTTCCACATCACCGACTACAGCATCTGGGAGGATTTTGAGATCGAAGGTTGGCCGGTGATGACCATCCTTCGCGGAGCGGTGGCCATGGAAGACGGAGAGCTCAAAGCGACCTTGGGAGGCGGGCAATTCCTGCCGCGCAAGGTGGACCCGGAAGTGGCCAACAGGCCGGTCTGTTAGGGGACGTGCCCTAACCCCGGGGCACCCCTCTCCCGGTGGGCGAGGGGTGCCCCGGGGGAATTGTCTTGGAAAGAGCGAAGATACCTCGCCACGTAGTTGGGATTGCCCGGCGCTTGCGCCCGGAGGCCACTGCTGTTGAGGAGATGCTGTGGGTCAGGCTCCGAAATAGGAAACTCATGGGCGCGAAGTTTCGCCGCCAACATCCCATTGGTAGATATATCGCGGATTTTTACTGTCAAGAAGCGCGTCTGGTAGTTGAGTTGGACGGCGGTGTCCATTCAACTGAGTGCCAACAAGAATACGACGACGCTCGGCAATCAGCCATTGAGGCGACCGGAATCACCGTGTTGCGGATTAACAACCAAGAAGTAGAAGATGATTTGGAAAAAGTCCTTGAAAAAATCTCGGCACGATTAAGCTGAGATTCTTTTTACCCATGATCCCCGAATCAAGCTAAGAGATGGGGGCTAAGAGGGAGAGAATCCGCCGCTCGATTCCCACCGGTCCCGGCCCTTCGGCTACCGCTGGCGTGAACCATCTGGCGGTGTTTGCCAAGGACCTGGAAGCCACGGCGAAGTTTTACGCCGATGTATTGGGGTTGCCGGTGGTCAACATCTCCGCCAACCTGGATGTGGCTGACTCCAGCCATATGAACATCCGCATAGGAAACGGCACCAATCTTTCGTTCTTCGACTTCCCCCCGTTTCCCGGCTCCGCAGCAGCTCCCCTGAGGGTGTGGGCGGGATCATGCACGCCGCCATGCCGATGGATGAAAGCCGGCTGCTGGGTGTGGCCGAAAAACTGGCGGCCCGGAGGGTCGAATATCAGGAGATTGGCGGTTCCCTTTAGTTCAAAGATCCCAACGGCTTGGGGATTGAGCTGATGCCGACGGGATAGGGGTTGGCCGGGGGTGATTTCGGCCCATTTACGAAGGTTTTTGGTTTACGAAAATCCCCTCAGTCCCCCTTTTGCGAAAGGTGGAAGTTAGCCCCACTTTCGTAAAGGGGATTGGGGGGATTTCCCTTGGGCTGATACAACCTTAGAGCTTGCCACCCTACCCCCGCAACAGGCCGTTGCGGTCCAGGATACGGGCCCACTCCGCCACGCCTTCGTAGACGGTTTCCGCGGGCGGATGGCCGAAGCAGAGCCTGGCTAGGTTGGCCCCCCGGCCCTCGGGCGAGAACATGGTTCCGTTGTAAAATCCAACACCTTCGCGGAAAGATTGTTCTTGGAAGCCCGCCAAATTGGTGCCCTCGGGCATTTCCACCCACACGTAAAGCCCGCCCTGGGGAACCAGCCATGTGGCGGAGGTGCCTAAGTTTTCCCCTAGAGAGGCAATCATAGCGTCCCGCTTGACCACCAACGCCCGGTTCTCCTCTTCGATGTGTTGGTACATGTTGTCTTTCAGGTATTGCTCAATGGCCAGGGCGGCGAACTGGTTGACGCCTCCTCCCGATTTGAAGCTCATTGCCCGTTGGATAACTTCCCGGGGCGCCACCATGTAGCCCATGCGCATCCCGGGAGCCAATATTTTGGAAAATGAGCCAACGTAGATGACCGAGCCAGTGTCGTCCAGGGAGTGGAACGACGTCACGTCCTCTCCCTCAAACCGCAGGTCTACGTAGCAGTCGTCCTCGAAAACCGGTATGCCGTGCCGGCGGGTGATATCCAGGACCTGCTTGCGCCGTTCCAGGGTCATGGTCCAGCCCAGAGGATTCTGGAACGTCGGGATGGTGTATAGGTATTTGACCTTTTTACCCAGCCCCGCCTGTCGTTCGAGGGTTGCCTCCAACTCCTGGGGAATGATTCCTTCATAGTCGCACTTGACGCCCACCACGTCGGTGCCGTACCGGTGCATTGTGCGCATGGTGCCCAGGTAGAAAAATTCTTCGGTCAGCACTACGTCTCCTGGGTCGGTCAGGGCTTGGATCAGCATGCCTATGGCTTCTCCCGAACCCGATGTGAGGACCACGTCGTCTTCGTCCACCTTCATGTTTCGGTCACGGGTCAACTTCTCCGCCACCAACCGGCGTAATGAGGGCAACCCGGCCGAGTTGGGATAGTAGGCGAGATCCTTGCCTTCCCGGTCCAACGCTTCTTTCAGGGAAGCTGCCAGCCCGTCCAGGGGCAGGGTTTCCGGGTCGGGGTATGCCACGGCGAAATCGTACTTGGGGCGGAGAGCCACGCCGGGTGCTACGACGGCCGAGTTCTTGGAGAATAGATTTTCGTAGCTGAAACGCTGTGATTCTGCCATGTTTTCCCCTACCGGTGATGATTGGTTTAGCCGGCACCTCTCACGGGTCCGGCTCAACGGACGCTAGTATACATGGTTGATCCATGGTTGGCATCTGATGTTGGGGCCGGCGGCTGGAGAAACGGAAGTAAGGCGTGTGGCCGGGCGGCGGCGGCTGAAGAGAATACCTTGGGGGATACATCGCCTAATAGAGGCCTTCGTCAGAGAAAAAGGGCTCGTCAGGCCCCGTCTCGTTGCGCTTTAGAATGCGGCCGGTGTTGAGCAGACACGCCCGGAGCCAGAGAACGATTATGGCCCGGTCAACGCGTTCCTGAGGGGGATGGATCCTGCGGCCGAATTTCAAGGCCAGCCAGCCGTGGTAGCCGGCGGCGAAGAAATCCTCCAGAAATTTGGTAGGTTCAGCGTCGGCTGCCGATGCTTCCAGTATCTCGATGGGGGCTTCCGAGCACATCATACCCGGGTTTGCGGCAGCAAGGTTGAGGAAGTGTTCCTCCATGGCGGGGTCCATAGTTCTACTCGCGTGTCACAGAGAAATCGAAAGGATTTTAGTGATTGGGGCCGTATGGAAACGTTAGCGGTTGGGCATGCCGCCGGATACTCCAATGAAATGTCCAACGGATGCTGCGGCGAAGATTCCCCGGACTGGGAAGAGCGGCGCCAGCGCCCCAATGCCAATCATTTGGCCCAGAGGCGCTGGTGACTCGTGTTTGCTCACAAATTAAGCTGGGGCACCAGGTAACCGCCGGTCTTGTTGTAGATCTGTAGGCGGCTGCGCTGGGTGTCCATCACCACCAGCCGGTTGTTGGCGGCATCGAAGGATACCCCGGCGGGCTGGGCGAAATTCCACTCGGGTTCGGTGGTCTTGACCTCCCGGCGGCGTTTTATATAGTCGGCGTTGGCGTCCACCGTCATCTGGGCCCACTTGGAAAGCTGCTGGGCGTCGCCGGCCAGGCTGGTCAGGAATTTGCCGGTCTTGTCAAAGATATGGACCTTGCCCTGCTCCCAGTCGTTTTGGCTCCAGTCGCAGATGTAGACATCGCCATCGTTGTCCACCGCCACGCCTACGGGATAACTGAGTTGCCCTTTGCGCGTGCCGTGGCTACCGAACTGGGCTACGATTTTCCCATCGGAGGTGAATTTTTGGACGCGGTGATTTTTAAAGTCCGCCACGTAGACGAAACCTTCGCTATCAACGGTGATTCCCCAAGGTGAATCCAGTTCTTCAGGGCCGTCGCCGAGGGAGCCCCACGAGCTCAGGAACTTGCCGTCCTTGGTGAATTTACGGACCTTGTGGCTTCGTCCGTCGGTGATGTACAGGTTTTCGCCGGAGTCCATGGCTATACCCGCTATGCCGTTCACTTCACCTTCGCCGCCTCCGTCTTCGATGGCGGACCAGTGGCGCAGGTAATCCCCTTCTTTATTAAAGACCGACACCCGGTTAAGCCATCCATCGGTGACGTAAACGTTGCCCTGGCTGTCGGCGACGATGCCGACGCCCCAGATTAACTGTCCATCGGCGTCGCCGTATTTGCTGAACTCCCCGATGAATTCCTCGTCGCCGGCTTCGCTGCCCAGCGTGACCTTGCAAATCCGGCCCCCCACGCCGGTGCGGTTCCAGGCGACGTTGCTGATGCTTTCACTTCCCCGGTTGACCACGTATAGGATGTCGTCCTGACCCATAGCGGCCGCCACCGGGGTGGAGAACCCCATTCCGGTTTGGGCGCCCCGGCCCACGCTATGGCTGTAATCGTAGGTCCGCCCTGCCACGGTTTCGGTTAACATTGTTCTATCCTCCGAAGTTAAACCACTCGGCTGGAGCTTGGCAATGATCCAGGGGCTCCAACCGGCGGTCAAGGTCGATTCTTATGCTGCCAACATGGGGATGGTCCGGCGGCAATCCGCATTTGTATCCACCGGGCTGGTTGCCGGGCGCTTCTTCCTTGGCAGCGAGACGGTTCTAAATCTTAAGCGACGAAGGCCAACTTCTCGAAAGCGCCTCCAACGAGGGGTTTGGCGTCCAGCTTCATGTAGTCTTCCAGGATGGTGGAATACAGGCCGCGGAAGTCGTAATTGGGAACGACGTCGCCTTGCTCCAGATCCTCGGTCTTCAGGGATGGGAATTCGCTGTATTGGCCACCCTTGATGGGGTCGCCCACCAAGAACGCCCCTCCGCCAGCGCCGTGATCGGTGCCGGATCCATTGTCGTGGGTGCGGCGGCCAAACTCGGTGAACATGAGCATGATGACGTTATCGGCGACATCGTGTTCTCTGAGGTCGTCAAAGAAACTCTCCACCGCTAGGGAAACGTCGTGCCACAGTTTGTCGTGCATGCCCACCTGATTCGAGTGGCTGTCGAAACTGCCGTGGTCGCAATAAAGGATCCGGGTGCCAAAGCCGGCCATGTGGATCTGGGCGATGCCCTTCAGTTTCTTGGCGATGGTGGTGTCTGGGTATTCGACGGTGGAGGAGTACATCCTGGGCGCTTCTTTCAGGATGTCGGCCCCTTCCAGGGTGTCGAGACCCGTCTGGCCCAGATAATCCATCACCGCGCTGGATCCCATCACCGGCGAGTAGAGGCGGGCGAAACGGTCAAGGATCTTGTTTCGCTGCTGGGTTTCGGTGATTCCCGGCAATAGGCCGTAGTTGTCAAGATCGTCGACGCAGGCCACCGGAACACCGGGTAAGGCCAAAGACCGGAACAATGCCGGGCCAAAGCTGACGGTGGTCAACACGTTTTCTTTATTGGGGTCGATGTCCCGGGTGGCGCGGCCCAGCCAACCCTCGGTTCCCAGGATGTCGGGCTCACAGGTGTGCCAGATGTCCATGGACCGGAAGTGGGACCTGGGCGAGTTGGGGTAGCCGACTCCGTGTATGACGGCCACTTGGCCCTGGTCGTACATGTTCTTCAGCGGGCCCATCTCAGGATGGAAAGCTACGTTGTCGTCGAGGGCGAGTTCTTGTCCTTCCGGTACGCCCACGGCTGGGCGGTTGTCCCGGTATAGGGGGTTGCTGTAGGGAATTACCGTGTTCAGGTAGTCGTTGCCGCCCGTTAGTTGGAGGACCACCAACACCGGGTCTTTGTGAGAACTAGTCATGTTTCGCTCCTTGTTTTGGGGGAGGTTAAACCCGTAGGGGCACGGCATTCCGTGCCCCTACATTTTTTGGCGTACCGGGTTACGCGTATTGGTACTCCCGCAGGGAGACGATGAGTTGCAGCAACTCGCCTACCCGTTCGGTGGATGCCTGGGTATCTGCTTCGGAACCCCAACCGATATCACCCTTCTCCGCGGCAAAGTCCACTAATTCTTTGTGACTCTCGGGAGCGATATCCAGGGGGCCCATCAGGTCTAGACAACCGTCTACCAACTGTTCGGCTGACTGGCTGCCCTGGGCCTTTAGGCGCAAGATCATGTTCTGGATGCCTGGCCGGCTGGTGTCTCCCACCAGGTCAGCGGTGAAATTTACCCGGCGCATGAGAGAGCCGCTATTGATCCACTCGGCGCCGGTGTGCCAGCCTTCCACGCTGGGCGGGTTCAAGAGGTCTTGGCCCATGTAGCAGGGCTGCCGGGAGAGGTCGCCGATGCCCGGAGCCGGAAATTCGGCGCCGCCCACCAACTTCAATGTGCCCACTACCACTTCCGCGGGGCTCTTGAGCCGGGCGAACCGGGCTTCCTTGAAGAAGTCGGATTTGAACAAGACTCGGAGCATCGAGCGTATGTCGTAATTGGACTCGATGAACGTGTCGGCCAGCAGGTCGATGGCCGCTTCGTCTTTGGGAGGGGTGACCGCCCAAGCAGGGACCTGGGCCTCATCGGCCACGAAGAAATTGTACAGATGGCGGGCGATGAACTGGGCGGTGGCCGGCTGATTGCAAATGATGTCTATGATGTCTTCGCCGTTGAAGTTGCCGGTTTCACCCAGGAAGGTCTTTTCCTCTTCGTCGTGGTCCTCCTCCTGGTACTTGAAGAACCAGTCGAAACGGCCGATGGGGCCACGAGGCAGCTTGGGTTCGATGGTCCAGCCGGTGAAGGCACGGGAGCATTCGCGGACATCAACCTCGGTATAGCTCCCCACGCCCATGCTGAACAGCTCCAGCAATTCCCGGCCCCAGTTTTCGTTTACCGCCTCGACCGTGTTCTCATAGTTGTCCAACCAGTAGATCATGGCCGGGTCTTTGGCCATGTCCAACAGGAGGTCCCGGTAGTTTCCCATTCCGCCCTTGCGGAACTTGACGATCATGTCCATCACGTCATCGTAGTGGTCAACCTTGGAGACGCCAGTGGCGAACACCTGGTGCCAGAAAAGGGCCATCTTCTCTTCCAGAGGCCGCTTGGTGTTGAGGATGTCGCGCAGCCACTCGGCGGCGCCCATGCCGGGCAGCGTGCCAGGCCGCCAGGTCCATGGGTGATATCGCATCATCTCTATGCGGTCCAGCGGCTCTTGGGCTTCCGTGTCCAGTAGTGCTTCCACCGTGGCATCGTAGCCATTTTCGGCCAAGAGCTCCAGTTCATCGCGGGTGGCGCCAAATCCGGCGCGTCGCATCAAGTGAGCCATCAAGGCTATATCTTCTTTAGCCATTTGAGTTACACCTCATATATTTTACGGTGACTGATTTGTTACCGAATTTTATCCGGTAATAACGCCTTTCGTCAAGGAATCGTTCAACAGCCTGGCCACTGCTACGAGCCTCTCTTTTGCTCGTCATTACGGCCTGGGCAACTTGTGGCCAATAGAAAATTATTGGGCGGATTCCTGGAAAACTAGAGACAATTCGGGGACGGTCGAGAGGAAACCGTGGATAACCTTGCAGCCAGTGTTCATGAATCGTTCCTCTTGCTGCGGCAGAACCGTTAACGTATCATCGGCCTAGGCCAGGCGATTTTTTGATCCGGCAAAGGAATGACAAGATGAGCACTTCCATATCAGGCAAAGAGTTTCGGGTGGTTCACGGAACCGCAGATCCCAGCACGACCATCCAGACCCGCGGGATGATCCGTCAGCCGGGCATCGATTCCAACACCGCGGGAGCAAAGAAGATATGGCTAGGCAAGGTGACCTGCGCTCCCAATACTCTGGGCCCGCCTCATCACCACGGCGAAGCGGAAACCGCGGCTTACGTCATCAGCGGCTCGATACGGGTCTACTTTGGGGAAGATTTTAAAGAGTACGTGGACGCCGGGCCGGGAGACTTCATCTTTGTTCCCGCCAACACCCCTCACATAGAAGGCAACGTAACCGGCGAGCCGGCCGAAGCGATTCTTTCCCGGGGACCGGACAATATCGTGGTGAACCTGGGGGAGTAGATTAATGGGGCTGTGCAGGCGTCCTTCCCTTGACAGTCCTTTCCATTAATCTATACTTGCGGAAAGATAGAAGGCGCCTTTTTCTGGGAGTTTCGGGCCGAGAGACGATGGGCCCGCAAGTTCAAGGAGGGGCGCCGGATTTTTGGGCCATGGCCTTGGGGGTGGGAACCGGTGGATTTTGGACCGCTGGCCGGTGCGTTGGACGGCGTGCGGGTGGTGGAATGGGGTAGCTTTGTTTCAGCCCCGTTTTGCGGCAAGATGCTGGCCGAGCTAGGAGCCGACGTTATAAAGGTGGAGCCGCCGGTATACGGTGATGAGAGCCGGCGCCACGGACCCTTTCCACAGAACGTGCCAGACGCAGAGCGCAGCGGGCTTTTTCTCTTTGCCAACTTGAATAAGCGGGGCATCACCCTGGACCCGCAATCGGCCACGGGACGTGAGTTGCTGGAAAGGCTGCTTGAGAAGGCCGACATCTTTCTGGAAAACCAGCAACCAGGACTTACCCACCGCCTTGGACTGAACTACCAGTCATTGACATCCCGGTTTCCCAGGTTGATTGTCACCTCCATCACGCCACATGGCGCGACCGGGCCTTACCGGGATCACAAGGGTTACGACCTGACGGCCAATGCTATCGGCGGCATGAGCTTTGGCGCCGGGTATCCTCACCGGGAACCACTAACCACCCCCCTTCACCAGGCCAGTTATCTTGCCGGAGTGGGAGCGGCGTTCGCCAGTGTCGCCGCGTTGTTGGGGAGGGACATAAGTGGGAGAGGCCAGCTGGTGGACGTTGCTGAGGGACAGGTGTTGGCCGTTTTGCTGAGCGGGTACCATCTACCTACATATATATACCGGGGCGTGGCCGGGTGGCGGTCGGGCAACCGCATGCGCCTGGGTTTGTTTCCCAATTGCGTCTTGCCCTGCAAAGATGGATATGTGTGCATAGACGCCCCCCAGATGGAGCAGTACCAGCGGTTCCTAGCTTTGCTGGGAGACCAGGAATGGGTGAATGAGCCTCGGTATAGGGACCGGCGGGCCATGAGCGAAGACTACCCTGAGGAGGCGGAGGCTTTGATCACTCCCTGGTTCATGGAGCACACCAAGGAGGAGATCCTGGCAATCTGTCTGGAAAACCGCGTTCCGTGCGCCCCGGTGAGGACGTTCGGTGAAGTGTTGGAAGATCCTCACTTGAACAGCCGGGATTTTTTCCAAGAAGTAGAACATCCCCACGCCGGAAACCTGAGGTATCCAGGGTCTCCCTACCGCCTGCCCGAATCACCCTGCCGTTACTTACGCCCGGCGCCAATCTTGGGCCAGCACAACCAGGAAATCTTATGCGGCGAACTTGGCATCGATCCTTCCCGGCTGCCGGACATGGCAAGGGCGGGGGTGATTTAGCGTGCCCGATGGCCCGTTGACCCCTTATCGGATCGTCGACCTTGGCAGCGCTTGGGCTGGGCCCATGGCGGCACAGCTTTTGGCCGACATGGGCGCCCAGGTCATCAAGGTCGAGAGCCGGGAACGGCTGGACGGCCTTCGTTTAGGGCGCCCCATGGTGGGCGATGACGCGGCGGGAGGAGACAGGGGGTTATGGCCGGAGCTGCAGCCCTTGTTCCACAGCATCAACCGCAATAAATTGGGCGTGACGCTGAACCTGAGGACCGTCGAAGGGAGAGAATTGGTCCGGAGTTTGATCGCCCGCAGTGACGTGGTGATGAACAACTTTTCCCCGGATGTGCTTGGCAGATTGGGCCTGGACTATGCCGATTTACAGAAGCTTCGTCCCGACATCATTCTAGTATCCATGCCTTCGGTGGGCGATTCAGGCCCCCTGAGGGACATTCTGGCCTATGCTCCAATAGTGCAGGCTTTGTCCGGCCTGATGAGCGTGGTTGGTTATCGCAGGGATGAAACCCTGGAGGACGAGCCTCTGGTCGGAGAGCTTCAATCCCCTTGGAGTGATTCCGTGGCTTCCATCCATGCCGCTCTGGCCACCTTGGCCGCGTTGAGGCACCGGAACCGGACTGGAAGGGGGCAGAAAGTCGAAGTGGCCCAACTGGAAGCCACCGCGTCCATGCTGGGAGAGGCTTTTATAAGCAATCAGATGAACGGCACGGAGCAGGTGCCCCAAGGGAACTACGATTCGCAATTCGCTCCCCACAACAATTACCTCTGCGCCGGTGATGACCAGTGGGTGGCCATCGCCGTCAAAACCGAGGAAGAATGGCAGGGCTTTTGCCAGGCTTTGGGAGAGCCCTCCTGGACTCTAGATCCTAGGTTTGCCGATAGGGCAGCCCGGCTAAGCCACACTGCCGATCTGGACGGTCACGTCTCCCAGTGGACCCGCGGTCTCTCTGCCCAGGAGATCACCGGGAAGCTGCAAGGGCACGGGGTGGCGGCCATGCCGGTCATGAGCATTGAGGACCAGTTCCTGGATCCCCACTTGCAACAACGCCAGGCCTACGCCCAGGTGGATCATCCCCAAATCGGCGCCGAATGGGTATACGGCATGCCCTGGCTGCTTAGCGGAACCCCTGGAAGCGTGAGGTCCCCGGCGCCTACGTTGGGAGAGCACAACGAATACGTCCTTCACGAACTGCTAGGAGTTCCCCTAGAAGAACTGGAGCGACTCCACGATCAGCAAGTCATATTCTAGCCCGTGAAATTGCTGCCTCAACCGGTAAAATAGGTCAATTAATCGGGCGTGCTGGAAACTTTTAAAGAGCCGGGAAAACCGGAGATTAGGATATACAACGACCTTTGGTGATCAAGACACAACCGGCAGCGGTGAAAAAAAGACCGAGGAAGGTTTTCTACGGTTGGTGGATCGTGGCCGTCAGCGTGGTCATCGATGCCCTAAAACACGGCACGTTCAACCGGGGCATTTCCTTTTATGTGCTGCCTGCTAGCAGGGAACTGGGCGTCGGCGTGGCTGCCATCTCCTTTGCCGACATGTTGGGACGTCTGGCAGGAGGCTTGCTGGGTCCCCTGGCAGGATACTGTACCGACCGGTTCGGCCCACGAGCCATGCTAATTTTTGGAGGGGCGGCCTCCGGTCTGGGTTTCGTGCTTCTAGCTTTCAGCCATAGCTACTATTATTTCATTTTGGTGTTTGTGGGGCTACTTTCCCTGGGATTTCGGACCGGCTACAACAACGCCACGGTACCGGCATTGAACCAGTGGTTCCGCCGTCGCAGGGCATTGGCCATGTCCGTGGCGTCTACCGGAAATGGGCTGGGCGGCCTGGCGTTGGCTCCCATTGTAGGAATACTGGTACTGACCCTAGGTTGGCAGAACGCGGCTATCGTGTCTGGCATCGCCATTATCGTGGTAGTGGTGCCCTTGTCTTTCCTGGTGCGCGGCTCACCCGAAAGGATGGGGCTGCTGCCCGACGGGGACGATGTGCCCGTTCCAGATTCTGCGGCGGCATCTCCACCGGACCCGATGATCCCAGTGGAGCGTAGCTTCGAGATGCCAGCCGGTATCGCTACTCGAGCCAGGCGAGGCACCTCGGAACCGGATTTCACCACCCGGGAGGCGATGCTCAGCATCTCATACTGGCTTTTGGTTCTGGCCGTGGGTCTTCGCAACACCGTTCATTCGGGAATGTCATTCCTGCTTGTGCCCGTGATGGTCTGGTTCCTGGAAGGCGGAGACAGGTCCGCAGAAGCCACGGATTCTATTGCCATTACTTTGGTGGGAGCTTTGTCCTTCGGCACCATTGTTTTCAATCCCCTGGTCGGCTGGGCCGGTGACAGTTGGTCAAAGCTAAAGCTAAGTTCAATTGCCATGATCAGCGGCGCGGCGGCCATGGTGGCGTTGATGGACCACAGCGGCCGCCTGTGGCAGGCTGGTCTGTTCGTGGTTTTGCTGGCCTTTTCCGAAAGCGCCAATCCCCTGGCCTGGGCCATCATGGGGGACTTTTTTGGCCGGCGGAGCTTTGCCACCCTGAGGGGATGGCAACACCTGCCGGACCAACTGATGTCCATGAGCACACCGGTATGGATGGGGCTTATCGTGGACCAGACCGGCAGCTACTATTGGGCGCTAATCCCATTGGCGGCGATCTACGGATTATCCTCCATTTGCTACCTGGTTATCCCACATCCTAGGCCGCCGGCCCGTATGCGCACGCAATTGCAGATTCTCTGAATCGAGGGGTGCGGCCAGTAGTTCGAAGGATCGCCCGCCGCCTGGTTGTATACTGAGTATCAGTTGGTGTGGACATTGCACTATAACGGGGCGTTAACCGTGGGCCGTGACCGGGTTAGCTAATAAACCGCAACGCTTCTGGGAGAATTTGAAATGGTTCTCGAATCAGGAAAGATAACTCCGGAGGGAGTCGCCCGGTTGCGGCAGCGGTTGGGCAGTTTCAACCGGCCCCGTCAATACGGTGTCGGCCTGTTCAACGAATCGGCCAGCCAGGATGCCATCCGTCATTTTTGCCAGGGCATTGGAGACACCAACTCCCTTTACTGGGACAAAAGCTATGCCCAGGCCACCAAGTTTGGCACCATCGTCGCTCCGCCCTGTTTCCTCTATAGCGTGTATTGGTGCTCCGGGCGCACGGGAGGCCTGCCGGGAGTCCACGGATTCCACGCCGGCAACGACTGGGAGTGGTTTCGGCCCATCTACCTTGACGATAGGATCTCGGTTCAAGAGCAGTTCACCAATCTAGAAGAAAAGAAGAGCGAATTTGCCGGCAACATATTGATCCAGTCAAGCATCACCACCTACCGCAACCAGCGTGGCGAGGTTTTAGCCAAAACCAGGGGTTGGCAGATTCGGGCCGAACGGGACGCCGCCAAAGAGCGGCAGAAGTACAGTTTCGAGCCGTACCACTACACCCGGCAAGAGATCGAAGACATTCAGGAAGCGGTGCTGGGCGAGGAGATACGGGGCAACCATCCCCGGTGGTGGGAGGACGTCCAGGTCGGCGACGACATGAAACCGGTGGTCAAAGGCCCCATGAGCCATGGCGACATCACAGCATTTGTCGCCGGCTGTATCGGAGGCATCTCCCACGGGATCCAATTGAACGAGATGCTGCGGCATCCGTCCTGGGGATTCACCGACCCTACCACGGGCGCCCAAGAAGCGATCATCAGGGTGCACGATATTCAAGAGGCGGCCGAAAGCGCGGGCCTGCCCGGCGCCTATGACTATGGCTGCCAGCGTTGCTGCTGGATGGGCCATCTGCTGACTAACTGGGCCGGAGACGACGGTTTCGTTAAAAAGATGTACGTGGAGCTGCGCCGGTTCAACGTGGTTGGCGACACCACCTGGTGCAAAGGGAAAGTGGTCGCCAAACGGGAAGAGGAAGGCCTAAAGCTGGTGGACCTGGAGATCTGGGGAGAGAACCAACGCCAGGAAGTCACCACCAAGGGTACCGCCACGATTCGCTTGCCTTCTAAACTAGAGACGGCCTGGTAGCTTCTGCCGGAAACTAACCCGATATTTTTTTTACTGCCCACCCGGCCGGTAGGCGCCCGTCGTCCCGTGGAACCGTGGCGCCAAAAACGAGGTTCAGAAGATGCCGTTAAACCCCCAACACCCTTGGAGCAAAGCATTTACCTTTGTTTGACGTATCCTGGAAAGTTAGGTACAATAACCACCTAGGTTTTGCTCCATTTCAGACGAGAGGTAAGAGGCCATGAACAGAGAGTTAGCCGTCACGGTTTCCCGGAGTTGGCTTCTGGGGGTTGGCTCTATGGTTGCAGTGGTAGCTTTGGTGGTGGGCCTTTGGGCCGGTATTAGCCTGGGTTCCCCCGGACAGGCCAGCGTTGTAGCCGCCTCCTATGACACAGGAAGCCTGGTTTCCACCGGACAGACCAACACTGTAGCCGCCGCCTACGACTCGGGAAGCGTGGTTTCTACCGAACAAACCAGCACTGTAGCCGCCGCCTACGACTCGGGAAGTCTGGCTTCCAACCACACGGCAACGGATGGCTTTGGCAAAGTGAAAGGCGCGGCTTGTTCCGGTTCTGTTGAAGATTAAACAGACTGGGTAGGGCAAAATACCCGGGTGCCCAACTTAAAATCGCCATTTAGGCCAGCCCAAAGGGGCTGGCCTAAATTTTCGGTCTCCGAACCATCATGGAACGTCCAAAGAACACGGTTATTTTCACCATTACCTTGGCCCACGGTCTGATAGTGCTGGCCCTGGTAATCGGTTTTGGCGCCGGGTTTGGCGTCGACCGGTATCTGCTAAGTACGAATCCAACCACCGGGAATGCGTCTATATTAGGGCAACAGGGCGGAACTGGGCAGGCATCTGCGGTTCAGTTACTGCTGGAAGGGCGGCCCTTCCTGGGGCCGGCGGACGCCCCAGTGACCATCGTTGAATTCACCGATTACCAATGTCCTTATTGCGCGGTTAATCAACGGGAAAACATCCCTAGATTACTAGAGGAATATAAGGACCGGGTAAGGTACGTGGTGCTCAACTTCCCCATAACCAGCATACACCCCGGGGCAGATCAGGCGGGACAGGCTGCGGAATGCGCCGCCGACCAGGGCAAGTTCTGGGAGTACCACGATATGTTGTTCCAGAACCAGGGATCACAACACGCCGAAGGATTGAAGGAAATGGCCCGCCAGGTAGGCCTGGATGCCGGCCTTTTCGACTCCTGCCTGGACAGCGGCGCAAAATCCCAACTGGTGCTTCAAGACCTTCAACAAGGCCGGAATTACGGCGTTCGGGCGACGCCCACCTTTTTCATCAACGGCCGGGAGGTGGTTGGCTTTCTGCCCTACGATGATTTCAAATCGCTCGTAGATCAGGCCGCTGGCGGGTAGCGCCACTAAAACGCGTTTTGAGACGGTGTTTCCACTCGTCCTTTGATGTACTCAAGACGAGCAGCCTGGAGAACACCCACCTCATGGCAAGCCCTTCGCCACAGGACTGCTGCCTTCTAAACAGGGGGCGTGGCGGCACAAACTCTCGTAGATCCGCCTGGTATAATTACCCAAGGAAACCAGCCATACAGAGTAAATTATGGTAGTACCCAAACCGTGGATCAAGTTCACCGTCAAGGAATACATGTCCCTTCCCGAGGGTGCGCCGTACCAGCTTTTGGACGGGGAAATGATCTTGGCGCCTTCGCCGACTCAACGGCATCAAAGCATCGTAGCGGCTATTTATCGTGCCCTGTATCAGTTCGTGAGCCAAAACCGGCTTGGCCAGGTCTGGTTCGCGCCTTTGGACGTGGTGCTGTCCGATCACGACGTGGCCCAGCCCGACCTTCTGTTCGTCTCCAATTCACGGTCGGAAATCGTTACCGAGGCCAATATCCAGGGCGGGCCGGACCTGGTGGTGGAAATAATATCCCCGGGAACTGCCCAATACGACCGGGGATACAAGCAACTGCTCTACGGCCGCCATGGTGTCTTGGAATATTGGATGGTAGATCCCGACGCGATGACGGTGGAGGTAATGGTGCAGGAGGACAATGGACTCACGCCCTGGGCTGTCTACCGCCGCGGGGAAACGATGTCTTCCCGGTTGCTCCAAGGGTTTAGCATCGAGCTGGGGGAGATTTTCGGCGAGGCTGCCTAAAGTCGTTTACTCGCACCCCTAACTAAAGAGCGCTTTGGCCTGCTCGACTGCCTACAATCCAAATTCCTCAGCCGCCTTGGCGAATCCTTCCATGGACCCCAACAACACCTTGTCTTCCGTAGCCAGTCTATAACTCAGACCCGTGTCTTAGATCAGAGTATTGTCCCATCTGGGCCCATTTCTCCCCGCTGGTGGCCGAACAGAATTTGGGCCCGGTTCCTATCGGCCAGCGGTCTCGAAAACCACGGGCAGGGATTCCAGACCGCGAAAGATAGGGTTATTGCGCCTCTCCCAATAAGCCATCTCCACGTCGGCGTAGCGGGTCAGATCCCGGGCAGGTGTCTCCGGGTTCCAGTGGACCGGGTCCCGAGTACGTAACTGTTCGTAACTTGGATAGGGATTGGCGATCACTTCAAAGTCTATTTGGCCAGACGTGTCAGATGGGCTGGTAAACCCTTGCGGCATCGTCCCTCTCCTTAGCGAAAATGGTGGAACGCGATTTGAAGTGAGACCCCGTTGGTATAACGGGGCAGGGGACCCAGATTCCATCGGCCTACAATCCAAACTCCTCAGCCGCCTTGGCGAATCCCTCCATGGCCCCCTCCAACACCTTGTCTTCCACGCAGTAGGAAATGCGGAAGTAGCCCGGCGTGCCAAACCCGCGTCCCGGCACGGTCAACACGTTCCACTTTTGGAGCGCGTCCACAAACTCTACGTCGTCGTCCGCCGGCGATTCGGGGAAGAGGTAAAAAGCCCCTTGGGGGCGAGTCATGGAATATCCCATCTCGGTCAGCCGCGAGTACAAAAAGTCTCGCTTCCGCTGGTAGTCCAGCGGGTCGACGCTGACTCCCTGCAGCGCCCGCACCACGTGCTGCATCAAAGCCGGGGCGTTGACGAAACCCAGCATCCGGTTGCAAAAGGTCAGGCCGTCGGCCAGTTCGGCCTTATCCCGATAGCCGGGATTGACCGCCATGTAGCCGATGCGCTCGCCGGGCAGGGCCAGGTCCTTGGCGTGGGAGTTGACCACGATGGTGCCGGGGTGGTGAGGGAACACCTGGGGGTAGGAAAGGCCGTCGTAGATGATCCTGCGGTATGGCTCGTCGCTGATGATGAATATCTCGCTGCCGTGCTCCCTTTCTTTGCGGCCCAGAAGTCCACTCAACGCCGCCAGGCGTTCCGGGGGATAGACCACGCCAGATGGGTTGTTGGGCGAGTTGATGATTATGGCCCGAGTCTTTTCGGTGATCGCGGCTTCGATGGCGTCGATGTCCGGTTGGAACGAGTCGTCGGTTGGGACGGTGACCGCGATGCCTCCGTGGTTGTCGATGTAGTAGCCGTACTCGACGAAGTAGGGCGATAGGATGATTACTTCCTGGCCTGGGTTGAGGATGGTTTTGAGCACCACGTTGATGGCCGCCGCCGCGCCGCAGGTCATTACGATGTCGCCGGCGGTGAAGTCCAGGCCGGTTTCCGATCGCAAACCGTCGGCCACCGACTGGCGCGTTTCCAGATAGCCGTTGTTGGGCATGTAGCGGTGCATTCCTTTGATGGGGTTCTGCGCTAGGCGCAGCAGTTCTTGCCGAAATTCTTCGGGGGGCTCCACCACCGGGTTGCCCAGGGAAAGGTCAAACACATTGTCCTCGCCGTACTGGGCCTTCAACGCGATGCCCGTCTCAAACATCTTGCGTATCCAGCCGCCCTGCTCCATGAACCCGTGGATCTTCGCCGACACCGCCATGTCTTCACCCTCTGGTATCCCCCTTCGATCTAGCAGCGGGGGATTTGGTCTGCCGAGTGTAGCAACGGGTGTTGAAGGTGTCAAAAAGGGTGGGCTAGTGGGGCGAGGGAAGAAATCAATTCCAAACAAACGATTTGATACAATTGCAGAACAGAGAGTCTTGTTCGTGTCTTGGGAGCAGGAGGAGTCGAATTTTGGAGACCCAAGCGAGCCCAGATACAATGGTTTTTGCTAATTATCTCGGTCTAGCGAATCTGTAACTCGCTCGGAGTAACGATGACTAGTGTTGATGATAGATTCCGGGAAATTATCGTGCCAGACGACGAAGATATAGAGGATGAGTCTGACCTTGATGAATCGGTCGTGCCAGTTGGATATGATATTACGAGTTTTGGCATTGATTTTGACATTGAAGGAATATGCAGACGGTTGAGACGAAACGAGATCTATATTCCACCATTCCAAAGAAGTTTTATATGGACTTTACGGGAATCTTCAAGTTTTATAGAGAGCCTCTTGTTAGGCTTGCCTGTTCCAGGAGTTTTTCTTGCCCAAGAGGCTGATTCCGGAAAGCTATTGGTGATTGATGGACAGCAGCGTCTCAAATCATTGCTTTACTTTTACGATGGCGTTTTTAACCCACGTCCTGAGGACAGAACACAAAGGGTTTTTCGGCTCACGAAGACTGATGGGAAATTTGAAGGCCTCACATATGAAACATTGGAAGAGAAAGACAGGATTAACCTCGATAATTCAGTCATCCATGCCACTGTTGTCAGGCAAGAAGCGCCGCCAGACGATGATACGAGTATTTATCACATATTCCAAAGGCTTAACAAAGGTGGCCGTCGATTGTACCCGCAAGAAATGCGGTGCGCACTATACCATGGGGAGCTCATCGATACAGTTCAGTCACTCAATAATCACCCGAATTGGAGGCAGATCTTCGGCAGACCCAGCGCTCGCTTGAAAGACCAAGAGCTGATTCTCCGGTTCCTTGCTCTTTATTTTTCTCACCAAAATTACACGCGCCCAATATTTGAGTTCTTAAACAAATTCGCGAACAGAAATAAAAACCCTGGCCAAAAGTTTTTAAACGAAAGTCGCGAGATATTTATTCAAACAGTCGATTTATTTTGGGATGCGCTGGGCCAGAAAGCGTTTAGGCCCGTCCCGGCTCTAAACGCGGCGGTCTTCGATTCAATGGCAATTGGGTTGGCTCGAAAAATCAAAGCATCAGGCGTACCAAGTCGGGACCAGATCAAGCTAGCGTACGAAGCCTTATTGCTAGACGGGGATTATCTAGCAACCGTTACTTCTGGAACCTCTGATGAAGCGTCAGTCGCGACCCGGCTGGAAAAGGCGACCAGTCAGTTTTCCGGTGTGTGAATGAGGAACCTTGAGCTTCTTCGACAATCCGAAGCGGTTAGCATGTTAATTCAACGCACCGGTGTCGCAACGTGGGACGATATACAATTACAAGGTCATTGGGGTCGGTATCTTTGCGTTTTGGCTGCGGGACTGCTTGAAAACTCCCTAAAAGCAATCTACTCGGACTTCGTCAGAGGTTCGGCAAGCCCCCAAGTCGCTAATTTTGCAACATCAATGCTTGAGAACATCCAGAATCCTAAAGCCCAGAGATTTGTAGAAACAGCCAGGGCATTCAATCCAGAATGGGCCAGGGATTTGGAGGCCTTTCTTGATAGTGAGAGTGGTGTTCGGAAAGATGCTATAGACTCGATTATGAATAATCGACACCAAATCGCCCATGGCCGTAACACTTCAATCTCCGTTGCTCGGGTCAGGGAATATTTGCGTAGAGCCATTGAAGGAATTGATTATGTGGAGACACAGTGTCTTGGATCGTTGCCTACGTAGTTCACACATCCTCAATGATTATCGGGAATGACGATTAAATCCAGTTTGTTTAATTTCGAGTTTAAATAGCCTGCGGTGCAGCCACCACATGATATTCGACATTCACGCCCACCTGATGGGTCCCGAGGTCCCCGGCCAGGCGTTTTGGGACGGTTTTACCCGGCTGGCGGCGGTTCAGACTGGACGCACGGAAGACCGCATCCGCCAGCGGCTCCACGACATTTACGACCTTACCGGCGAGCAGCTTATCCGGGATATGGACGAGGCCGGGGTGGACAAGGTCATGATCATGCCAATCGATTGGGGATTGGTCCCGGCATTCCAGGATTCGCCGTCAATGGATATCTGGGAGCAGCACGTTCTGCATGCCGAGGTAGCTGGTAAATTCCCTGGCCGGATGGTGACCTTTGCTTGCCTGGATCCGCGGCGTCCCAACGCAGTGGAGCTGTTGCAGCGGGCCGTGTCAGAATTGGGCGTGGTGGGCTTGAAGATACACCCCGCCGCCGGTTTCTTTCCCAACGACCCAGTGGTCTACCCCATGTATCGAAAGGCGCTGGACCTGGGACTCCCGGTAATGGTCCACACTGGCCCGGAGCCCAAGCCGCTTTACAGCCGCCATTGCCAACCGGTATATCTGGACGACGTGGCCGCGGACTTTCCGGACCTGATCATCATCATGGCCCATGCTGGTTTGAGCGCCTGGTGGCAGGAGGCGGCGGGCATCGCATCGGTTTGCCCCAACGTCTATCTGGACATCTCGGGATGGCAGCCTTCGGCCCGGTTGCGGCCGCTGGAATTTTATACCACCCTGCGTTCACTGGTGAGCACCGTGGGCGCCCATAGGGTCTTGTGGGGCAGCGACTATCCGGCGCTGCGGTTGCTGATGTCCGAATCGTCGTGGGTGAAGGCCATCACAGACCCTCCTGAAGTTGCCGCCGGCCATGGCATCAGTTTCAGCGATGAAGAGGTTTCCGCCATCATGGGTGACAACGCCGCACGTTTGTTGGGGTTGTAGAGGCTGGACCTCAACCCTTCACAGCCAGGATGCCGGTAACGGAGGCCGCATCTACCTCCGACATGCTAAACCCCATGCCCCGGCCGAATTGGTAGACGAGGCTGTAGCGCACCGCTTCCTCATCCACTGCCCCTCCCAGCACCTGGGCTATCGACGTGACCGGCCTGTCTTCAATTCCGCAGGGAACGATGTTTTCGTAATATGACAGGTTGGTGTTCATGTTGATGGCCAGACCGTGGAAGGCCACACCACGGCTGATCTTTACTCCGATGGCCGCGATCTTGGCTTCATTCGGGGACTTGCCGCCCCAAACCCCGGTCAAACCTTCCACCAGGTGGGCCTGGATCTCCAGGTCATGCAGGGTGTTGATGATCACCTGCTCCAGCGTTCTAACATATTTCACGGGGCCGCCCCATTCCCGCAGATCAACAACCGGATAGGCCACCAACTGGCCCGGACCGTGAAAGGTCACCTGCCCGCCCCGGTCGGTTTCGTAGACGGATATTCCCCTAGCTTCCAGTTTGGTTTTGCCCACCAGAAGATGCTCGGGTTTGCTCAAGCGGCCCATAGTGTAAACCGGCGGGTGCTCCAGCAACAGAAGGGTGTTGGGCCTTTCTCCCCGGCGCACCTGATCTGCGATGGAAAGTTGGATCTCCCAGGCGCGGAGGTAGTCCACCGTTCCCAGGTGGGTTACTTGGCAGATTGGTTGGGAAGGCAAGTTGAGTTCCTCAGTAGATGGGCGTATCGGGGCCCAAGGATTCCAACCGGGACTTCACGGCCTGGAGGAATCCGCCGCATTCGGCCCCGTCGTTGATGCGGTGGTCGAAGGACATGCAGAGGTTCATCATCGAACGGATGGCTATGGCATCGTCGCGGACCACCGGCCGCTTTTGGATGGCCTCGGTGGTCATGATCGCCGCCTGGGGATGGTTGATTATGGGCTGGGAAATGAACGAGCCTAACGCCCCGGTGTTGTTCAGCGTGAATGTCCCGCCTTGAACGTCATCCAGGGTAAGTTTATTGTCCCGGGCCCGCAGGGTGATGTCCCGGGAGGCCGCCGCCAGCCCGGCGATGCTCAACCGGTCGGCGTTGTGAATCACGGGGACCATCAGTCCCACCGGCGCCGCCACCGCGATGCCGATGTTGATCCGCTTTTTTAGGATGATCTTGTCCCCGCCCCAAGATGCGTTGAGGGTTGGGTGTTCTTTCAACGACTCCACCACCGCCTTGATGACGAATGGCAGATAGGTAAGTTCTACCCCTTCCCGCCGCTGAAAATCGTCCCGCACCTGGCTCCGAAATGCCACCAGGTTGGTCACGTCCACTTCCACCGTGCTCCAGGCGTGGGGTATTTGACTGACGCTGCGGACCATGGCGTCGGCGATCATGCGGCGCACCGGGGTCAACACGATGTGATCCTCGTCTTCGGTGCGATCTGTCTTGGCGGGTGTAGCCGTTGCCTGGGCAATCGGTTGGGCCGCGGCTTCGTAGGTTGGGGCTGGAGCGGATTTCGGCCCGGTCTTGATGTACGCCAGCACGTCGTCGCGGGTGATGCGGCCTCCCATGCCGGTGCCGTCTACCTGGTCTAGGTCGATATTATTTTCGTTGGCCAGTCTCCGGACCGCCGGTGAATTCCGCGCTGTCTTGCCAACCGCCGAGGAAGCCTCATTAGATTCGGTAGCTTCGATGGCCGCTGGATCGTTCGGTCCGCCACCGGTGGGGCCCACCGGGCCAACGTCGTGGAGCAGGTATCCGGTGGTTCCGGCTGGCTTTGATTTTTCAGACGCCGCTACTTCTGGTTGAGACTGGACTGCCGGCTGTGAAGCGTCCGCCGGCGGGGTAGCAGGCGAGGACGGCGGCGGCGGCGGAGCATCTGAGGATTCCATCTCGGCGATGGGCGTGCCCATGGGGATGGTTTCACCTTCTTGGGCCAAGATCTTCAGCAGCGAGCCAGATACTGGGGAGGGCACTTCCATGGTGACTTTGTCGGTCACCACCTCCACCAACGGTTCGTACCGCCGGACTTGGTCTCCCGGTTGTTTCAACCACTTGCCGATAGTTCCTTCCACCACCGATTCGCCTACGTGGGGAAGCTCAATGGTTATTGCCAATGAAGCACCATCCCTAATCAGCTAATCAGATTTACGAGTAATTGAGAATAGGCCAAACCCAGCCCCCCAATATGTCACCCAGAGCGAAGCGAAGGGTCTAAAACCATTTCTGGCTATACCATCCTTGCGATAGAACCACCCCCGTGGGATTTGAAAATTCCACGGGTACGAACGCGGTTGTTCATGATGTGGGGGTGAGACCAATGGATAGCGTTTTAATGGCAGGGATTTTAGATTCCTCGCGGTGCTCGGAATGACATGCTCCGGGCCTATCAACGTCTGTTCACACATAGATACATAGACAATGATTCAGCTAATATGCCGCCAGCCTGCGCAGGGCCTCTACCACCTTTTCGGTACTGGGCATATAGGCGTTTTCCAGGGTTTCCGCAAAGGGCATTGTGGGCACGTCGGGCCCGCAGAGCCGGGAGATGGGAGCGTCCAGGTACTCGAAGGCCTCGGCGGCGGCCAGGGCAGCCACCTCAGCTCCCACGCCACCGGTCAGGTTGTCTTCATGCACGACCAGCAGTCTGCCCGTCTTCTTGACAGATTCCAGCACCGTCTCTTTATCCAGGGGTTTCAGGGTGCGAAGGTCCACCACTTCCACGTCTATGCCTTCTTGGGAAACCTGTTCGGCCGCTTCCAGGCAATAGTGGAGCACCAAGCCGTAGGAAACGATGGTGATGCCCTCGCCAGACCGTTTTACATCGGCCTTGCCTATGGGCAGGATGTATTCTTCCTCGGGCACCTCGCCCCGGACCAAACGATAGGTTTTTTTGTGTTCCAGGCTAATGACCGGGTTGTTGTCGCGGATGGCGGCCTTCAACAAGCCCTTGGCGTCGTAGGGCGTCGACGGCGCGATGACTTTTAGCCCGGGAGTATGGAAAAACAATGCTTCCACGTTTTGGGAATGGAACAGTCCGCCCCGGATGCCGCCACCGTAGGGTATTCTTACCACCATCGGAACGTTAACGTTACCGTGGGTGCCGTAGCAAACCCGGGCGGCCTCGCCGATGAGTTGGTTGACCGAGGGCCACACGAAATCCGAGAATTGCACCTCTGGTATTGGCCTCAATCCCCGGTAGGCGGCGCCCAGGGCAATCCCCATGATGGATGCCTCGGCCAGGGGGGTGTCGATCACTCTTTCGCCGCCGAACTCTTCCAAAAGCCCCTGGGTCGCCAGGAAGACCCCGCCGCGTTGCCCCACGTCTTCGCCTAAAACGAAGACCTTCGAGTCGCGGCGCATCTCCTCGCGGAGGGCCTCTCTTACCGCTTCGATCACACTGATGACGGCCAAATCTCAACCTCTCGTTTGAACCGCTGCTTTTAACTTTAGGGGACGTAGACCATGTCGTGAAGGGTGGAGACGTCGGGAGAACTGGTCGCGTCGGCGGCGTCGGTGGCCTCGTCCACTTCCTGCAGGGCTTGGGCGGCGATCTCCTCAACCTGTTTCTGGGTGATGAAACCCCATTGAACCAGGTCTTCCGCCATGGTTGCCACCGGGTCACGCTTTCTAGCTTCTTCCACTTCGCCCTTGGGCCGGTAACGCCGGTCGTCATCGTCGGTGGTGTGGGGCATCAACCGCTCCACCTTCATTTCCAACAGCACCGGACCCTGCTGTCTGGCGTAGCCAATGGCCTGGTGGGTCGCTTCGTAGCACTGGACCAGGTCCATCCCATCGACCACGAAACCAGGGAACCCGTAGCCGGCCGCCCTGCTGGCCAGGTCGTCCAGGTTCATCTGGCGTCTTTGGGGGACTGAGATAGCGTATCCGTTGTTTTCGCAGATAAAGATCACCGGCAACCGGTGCACCCCGGCAAAGTTCATCGCCTCGTGGGTCTCTCCCTGGCTTGATGCGCCGTCGCCAAAGTAGGTCAACACCACGGTGCGGTCTTCCAGCATGGTGCAGGCCAGCGCGTATCCAACCGCCTGGGTTAGGCCGGCGGCCACTACGTTGGAGATCTGAATGATCTTGTTGGGAATGTCGGCGCCCTGCAAGGGGAATTGGCGGGCGTTACTGTAGGGTTCGCCGTCTTTGCCCATAAAAGACAGCATCACCTGTTTGGCGGTTAGGCCGGCGGCCATCTTTAAGGCCAAATCTCGGTAGTAGGGAAAAAGGAAGCAGTTGCCGTCTTTCTCCGCCGCCAACAGGCTGCCTAACTGGGCGGCTTCATGGCCCTGGCAGGATGCCGCGATCGGCACTTTTCCCTGGCGGTTCAAGGCCCACACGCGCTCATCCACGGTGCGCACCAAGATCATCTTCCTGTAGTAGTCCACCAGGTCGCCGCTTGTGATCCCCTCGGGCAGGCCCAAGGCCGGGTCTTGGGAGGATTTGCCCTTAGCGGGCCTTTTAGCGGGAGGGTTTTTCGTGGGAGTGGACCTTGGCCGGGCCATAATCGCCCCTTATTCGGAGATGGTTCTGGGCCGAGACAGGTAGGGTAGAGCCGCCTTTAGAAATAAGGTGTGCCCTATATTTTGCCGGCGCCACAGGGCTGTTCCCGATGGCGGTGCTGTTCCCACCAAGCTAGGCGCATATCTTAATTTCAAACCAGATGATGGATTCAATTATAAGGGGGCTGCAAGAGTGCCGCAAACCCAAAAACCGGGCCGTCCATATTGTCAACGGCCGAATAATGCTGCTCCACCGGTATTTCAGGCGTGGGGTGCGCCTGGAAAATTGGAAATCAAATTCCTTTGAAACCCCGTTGACATCACCTTTCCAGCCTGCTAATTTTGGGGGGATGAGCCTGAAAGTGGGTTGTGTAAGTTGCTACCCCGGTTCTCCTCACAGTGCCAAAAAGCGTTTTTCCTTGGCCATCGCGCCGGCCGCCGCGAAATAGGTTACCGCGAAACCGGCTGGCGCGGGATCGGCGCCAACGGTACAGGGAAGACCAAGTTTACGGCCAGGCCAGAGGCCGTTGGTCAGCACCCAAAGGTTGCCCTAAGGATCCATCAAGAACCGTCCCGAGAAGCGTGGCTGTAGGATTCTTTTCGGTTTTCCCAGGGAATTGTTCTTTATCCAGGTTGATCACTGGATCATATCTTTGTCCGGCCGTGTATTGGCCGGCGGGAATGTGTGGACGTTGCCACGCTGTGCCCACGGGCTAAAGCTGGGATGGTGAGTCACCGGACTACCAGTGGGATTTGGCTCAAATCTTTTTGAGGGACGGGTTGGGAGGAATTTTGACTATTTCGATATCTTCAATATCATCGTCTCGAGATCTATGGCGCGCGGTTTTGGGAGAGCTGGAGCTTCAGCTTCCCAGACCTACCTTCGAAACGTGGCTAAAAAAGACGGAGGGGGTGAGCCTCGATGAACACCAGTTCGTTGTGGAAGTACCCACCGCCTTCGCTGTGAACTGGCTGGAACGCCGCATGTATCAGGCCATTCACAGGTCGGTGGAAAAAGTCGCCCAGCGGCCTTTAGACATCCAGTTTCGAGTGGCCATTGAAGCCGCAACCGAGAGGCAGCCGGTGCCTTCGTCCGACCAGGAACCCGGCTTGGAAACGGCCGCTGGCGCCAACCTGGAGCCAGCCCAACGCCATGGGTTTAAGAGACAGCCGTTTAATTCCAAATATACTTTCGATAACTTTGTGGTGGGAGGATGCAATCAGTTGGCCTACAGCGCGGCCAAGGCGGTGGCTGAGGCCCCTGGAGAAGCGTATAACCCTCTATTTCTATACTCTGGGGTTGGCCTGGGCAAGACCCATCTGCTCCACGCGATAGGCCATATTTGCGAAAGGCGCGGCCATTCGGTTCTTTACGTGACCTCGGAACAGTTCACCAACCATTTCGTATCGGCCATCCGCAACCGGACCACCGAGGATTTCCGGAGCCATTACCGGGGTGTACAGGTTTTGCTGATGGACGATGTTCAGTTCCTGAGTGGTAAAGAGCAAACTCACGAAGGTTTTTTCCACACCTTCAACGATCTGCACACGTCGGGCCGCCAGGTGGTGATCACATCAGACCGCCCGCCTAGCGCCCTTGCCATGCTGCAGGACCGCATGCGTTCGCGCTTCGAGTGGGGTCTCATCGCCGACATCGAACCGCCGGGATTGGAAACTCGTATGGCCATCCTGGCCTCCAAAGCGACCCAACTGAAGATAGGCATCGACGATGGCATCATCGAGCTTATTGCTAAGCGGATGCCAAAGAACGTGCGCGAGCTGGAGGGCAGCCTAAACCGCGTGGTGGCCTACCTGCAACTGATGAACGTGGACATCACCTACGATTCGACGTCCCGGATTCTGGACGCGGTAGTCTCCGATTCGGCCCGAAATAACATAGAACCCGAAAGCATCATCGAGCACGTGGCCAGCCACTACGAGCTCGACACCGAGGTGTTAGTGGGGCGCAGACGGACCAAAAAGATCGCCCTGGCCCGGCAGGTTGCCATGTACCTGCTTATCTACGAGTTGGATATGTCACCCACGAAGGTGGGGCGCATGCTGGGCAACCGGGACCATGCTACCGTGATCCATGGCGCGGGGAAGATCAACAGGGAGATCAGCGAGAACCGCCAACTGCGTCAAGACGTATTGGCCATCAAGGAAGCAATATTCAGCTGATCATTTTCCGGCCTGTTCCGTGCCGGGCGGTCGTTTCATAGGTGGATAACCAGCCGATTTTCGTGGATAATAGGGTTTGCGGCGGGGATAACCTGCTCCGGTGGGTTGGCGGGAAATATGGCTTTTTCATCACCTCCCGGTGACGGCTAGAACCCCTTCCCTCTCTTGGGTGGTGGTTTCGCTGCATTCAGGCATCCAGGGCACAGAGCAGTCCGGCAGCCATTGGCCCGTTGACACGGTTTGTTGAGGCTCCGGGATTGGCGGTTGGGCGATGGCGGAGCGTCTGGAACGGGTCAGGCTTAGGGAAAGCGCGATGGCCAAGATGACGGGCACGGATAGGATCAGGAAAGCGTCGCTGAATCCTGCGGTCGACCCGGTATGAAGTGGGTTTAGGGATTGTTGTACCCCATCCGCCTCGGAGTTGACCACCGCCATCAATACGGCGGTTCCCAAACTCCCCCCAAGAAAAAATAGCATTGAGTTGATGCTGAGGGCCGACGCCAGCATCGGCCCGCTCACAATGC
Source organism: Dehalococcoidia bacterium (assembly GCA_034428715.1). Lineage (GTDB taxonomy): Bacteria > Chloroflexota > Dehalococcoidia > Lucifugimonadales > UBA3495 > Io17-Chloro-G2. The sequence continues at coordinate 48,263 of DAOUHE010000172.1, forward strand.
GGGAAATGGTGGCGGCCAGGGGCGTGTTAATCAGCCCGAACCCGGCCCCCAATATACCGGTGAATAGGGCTATGACCCAGACCGGTGATCCGGCACTGGTCGACAACCCCAAAACGGCGATGAGCATCAACGGTGAACCTGCCCAAATGGGCAGGCGCGGGTCTTTACGGTCGGTGATACGGCCAGCGATTATCCCGAACACGGAGCTCGCCACAGCTCCAGGCAGCATGATCAGCCCAATCTCCAAAGGCGGCAACCGGTAGGCCAGGGTGAGAAGCACCGGCAGCCATATCAATGGGGCTAGGTTGGCCGCCATGGCGAAAAAACTCATACCCGCCAATACCAGGTAACGGCCATTGTTTAATAACTCCCTGGGAATAAAGGGATGGCTGGCCGTCGATTGGCGAAATATCAGGATTGCCAACCCGGCGACCGCCATAACCTCTCCTGTTAGAACTAAAGGGGAGGTCCAGCCGGAGCGGGCCGCTTCCGTCGGGACTAAGAGGGCGCCTGCCACCAAAAGCCCCAAGGCCACTCCTCCGAAAAGATCCAGCCGTCCTTTGGTTAGTTCCTCCTCTGTAGGAAGAACTTTGAGTGCAACTGGAACCGCCAGCGCCCCGAAAGCGGTTAGGACGAAAATCGCTCGCCATCCCAGGGTCTCCGACAATGCGCCGCCCACCAATGGCCCGATGGCCGCGCCGGCGCCGATGGTGGCCGCGATTATTCCCAGCACCGTCCCCCGGGCCTCTGGGCCGAAGGCCCGGCTGGCCAGGGTCATACCCAAACTGGGGACCGCTGCCCCGCCCGCTGCCTGAACGATCCTTGCCGCGAAAAGCCAGGTGAAGCTGGGCGCCAGCGCCGCCAACAACGAGCCTGCTGAGAAGATCAAACCGCCCAAAATGAAGAGGCGGCGGGCGCCATACAGGCCGGCAAGACGCCCGTAGAATGGGATGGCAATGCCGTAAACCAGCAGGAATCCGGTCATCAACCAGGCGATGCGGCCAGGGTCTACTTCCAGATCAGCGATGATGGCAGGAAGAACCACCCCCACGGCCGATGCGTTGAGTACCCCGCAGAAAAGCGGAACGCAAACCGCCACCAGAACACGGGTCTTAGAGGCCGTGCTGGAGATGTAATCCCCGGTAATGGTATTTGGTGTGTTTGTATTCATGGATATTCGTGTTTTCCTTGTGCAATCCGTCCGACGCCGGCTGGGGACCTTTAGACGCTCTTGGGCAGGTGGTTTTGCATGATCTCGACGAAGTTGCCCACGTAATCACCCTGGTAGAGCCGGGCCAATTCGGCCATGACCGCCTCCCAGGTTACGGGCGCTGCGCCGGCTTGGACTATCCGCTCCATGCCCCGCTGGTGGGCGTCGGCGCTGGTGCCTCCCGAAGCATCGGACACCGCATACACCTCGTATCCGTCGCGCAACATGTCCAATGCTGGGAACACCAGGCATACTTCGGTCCACAGCGCCGCCATGATGATCTTTCGGCGTCCGGTGGCTTCCACGGCCTCCCGGAACGTGTCTTCCTCCCAGGCATTGACCTTGGTCCGGTCGATGGCCTGAATTCCAGGCAACACCGATTGAAGTTCTGGTATGGTGGTTTCCTGGTAACCGGCGCTGACCCCGATGGTTGACAGCACTATGAGCAGGTCGAACATTTTCGCCGCCTTGGCCAGGGCCACCACGTTGTTGACCAGGGCTTCGCGGCTTATCGACCGGGTCCCTCAACCAACGCGGGTTGATAGTCGATCAGCGCCAGAGCTGAATTTTCCGCGGTAAGCAGGTGGTCGGTCTTGGGGTCTCTGGTGGTTATTGTGGTCATGATCATCCTCCTCGCTTTTATGGGCGTTTTGTTCGGTTTACGAAACAGGTTCTCCGGAGTGGGTTCAGGTATTGCTACCTGTCCAGCATTTGTCCGAGTTTTCTTACGCCGCCTCATCATTTTTGGGATACATTGCGTTTTGGCCGTGGCGCAACATCTTCTGGATGATGGCCGATAGCGCTGCCTGCTCGTCTTCGGTGATGCCTTCCAGGAATCTTGCGTTGTTGGCATACACCAGGGGTGTTAGTTTGGGCACCAACGCCCGGCCTTCCTCGGTTAGTTCCACCCTTATCGACCGGCGGTCGCTGGTGAGGCGACGGCGGCGGATCAAACCCTTTTCCCTGAGCTTGTCCAGTTGCCTGCTGATGGCGGCGGTATCCACCGGTATCACCCGGGCCAAGGCCGACGGAGAATTGGCCTCTCCCCGGTAGCAGACTTCCAGGATCGCGTATTGGGCCGAGGTGATTTCCAAGGCGGCCAACTCCCGGTCCAGCCCCTTTCTCAAGGCCGAAGCCAGGCTGCCCACCCAGTAACCCAGATCGCCGTGTATTGAATTCCTCTGGTTAATGTCCATGTCATAACAATAAATGATTAGACAATAAATGTTAAGTCATGGAAATTTTGTCCGTCCAACTCGAAGCTTGGAGTCGCCTCTTGCATGATGGAGAACTGGTTCGGCATCTGGCGGGTCAACGCAATCCCGCCAACGATCCTCCCGCCCCCAAACCGCTGGAATAGCGTTACAATATGGGGCGAAGTGGCTGATGCCAAAAGAGTGAAACAGTCCATCGCGCTGGCCGTATCGGGCGTCAATGGTGGCCGCCGGGTCATCCTGGTCCAGAGGCCTCTAGACGATGCGGAATTTCCGGGTATGTGGTGGTTGCCCGCCGCTTCTTGCCGCCACGGAGAGACCCAGGAACAGGCGGCCCAACGGGTGGGGGTGCACAAATTGGGTGTGCCGCTGGTATTGGGAGGTGTCTTGGCCCAGGGAGAACAAAAGAGGCCAGGTTATCAATTAAAGATGACACTGTTCCAGGCCCGGCTGGCTGGCCGAGAGCCGCGGTTGCCTTTTGAAGTTCGGGAGGCCCGTCATCCCGAGGCCACAGGTACGACTCTGTATTCCGACTGGCGCTGGGGAGAGCGCGGCGAGTTGCAAGATTCAGCTCGGAAGGGTTCGTTTTGCAGCCAGTTGTTGCTGGAAAAAGGTTAGGATAGGCCCCGGTGTACCCCCGTTAAACCCTTATAACATGAAAACCTGCGCCATCGTTAAAACCCACGAGATAGCCTTGAAAGGCAGAAACCGTCCCTGGTTTATGGGGCGGCTGGCCGACAACCTTCGCCGCGCTACCCAGGGGACCGGGGTTGAAGAGGTTTGGCAGGGCCAAATGTTGGTGGGTTTGACCCTGGCCGAAGACGCCGATTGGCCGCTGGTCCGAGAACGGGTGAAGGATTGCTTTGGCGTGGCAAAGTTTTTCCAAGCCTACCGGCTGCCCCACGATCTGGACCGGGTGAAGGTAGCGCTGCCCTCCCTGCTGGAGAGCCACAAATACGATTCGTTTCGTATCACCGCCAACCGGGCCGATAAACGGTTCCCGGTGAGGTCCGACGAGATCAACAGGGACCTGGGAACCTTTGTCAAAGACCTTTCCGGCGCCAGGGTGGACCTGACTAATCCGGACCTTGAGATCTTCATCGACGTCCTGCCCAAGGAGATACTGGTCTATTTCGACGAGGTGAAGGCCTTCGGAGGGCTTCCCGTGGGGTCGAGCGGTCCGGTGGCGGTCATGCTTTCCGGGGGCATCGATTCCCCGGTGGCGGCGTGGAATATGATGAAGCGGGGTTGTCACGCCCATTTCGTACATTTCCACAGCTATCCCCTGGTAGACAACTCTTCCATGGAAAAGGCCGGGGAGTTGGCCGAGATGCTCACGCGCTTCCAGTACAATTCCGGTCTATCGCTGGTTCCATTGGCGGAGATTCAGAAGCAGATCATTGTTTCCACACCGCCGGCATACCGGATAATCCTGTACCGGCGGTTCATGGTCCGGATCACCGAGATCTTAGCCCGGCGCATGGGAGCAAAGGCCATTGTGACCGGAGAGAGCTGCGGCCAGGTCAGCTCCCAGACATTGGAGAATATCGCGGCCGTGGACCAGGTGGCAGGGATGCCTATTCTAAGACCGCTCATCGGTTCGAACAAAGAGGAGATCATCAACGTCGCCAAAGACCTGGGCACCTTTCCCGTTTCGATTCAACCCGATCAGGATTGTTGTACCCTCTTCGTGCCCAAGCATCCCGTGATCAGGGCTGACGCCGCCATGGTTGCCAAGCTGGAGTCGACGCTGTCGATAGACGAGCTGGTCCAGCAGGCAGTGGAGAATACCCAGGTCAAAAACTTTTCCTTTGCCGGCATGTTGGCGGCCGCCGCCGCCGGGTGACGGCAACGAGGAATTCTGTAACTGCTTTTGTGTTGAAGCGGCCATGACCTCACCTCAAACCGGCGCGACGCTACCTTCGATCGCTCCCGGCCAACGCCAACAAATCCTGTGCAGTTTGCTTAAGGGGGTTTCAAGGTCTTTTTATCTCACCCTTAGGGTCCTCCCCAAAGACCTGAGAGAGCCCGTGGGGCTGGCCTATTTATTGGCCAGGGCGGCCGATACCATCGCCGACTCCCGGCTTTTACCCGCGGCCGCCCGTTTGGAACACCTTCAGACCTTCCGTGATCAGGTCACCGGTCCAGCGCAACTTTCCTCACTACATCAGATGGAGACTGCTCTCACCGGCAAGCAGTCGATATCAGCGGAACGGACACTGCTGACCACGTTGCCGCAAGTATTTTCTTTGCTGGAGGAACTGCCCGAAGCCGATGGCCTTCGGGTCCGCTCGGTGCTGCAAAATCTGATCGTTGGCATGGAATTTGACCTGACCAATTTCCCGGCTGAGGATTCGGGTGAGATCGGGACCATAAAGGACGAGGCTGCCCTGGACGGCTACACCTTTCACGTGGCGGGATGCGTGGGGCAGTTTTGGACTGAAATATTGATGGACCACTCTAATGATAAAAGCTGCGGTTTGGGCCGTTGGGACTCTGGGAGAATGAGCGCTCTTGGGGTCCGTTTTGGTAAAGCGTTGCAGATGACCAACGTCCTGCGTGACGTGCCCGAGGATTTGCGCATTGGCCGGTGCTACCTTCCGCTGGAACGCCTGGAACGGTTGGGAGTGGAGCCAGTCCAGTTGCTGGACCCTAAAACCGGTCCAAAGGCCCGCCCCGCGTTGCTGTCGGGGATCGAAACCGCCATGGGACATTACGCCGCTGCCGAAGAATACATTTTGGCCATACCGAGAAGGCGCCCCCGGCTGCGCTTGGCGGCCATATGGCCGGTCCTGATCGGTCTGGGCACCTTATCCCGGTTGGCCCGCAATCAACATTGGCTGGACCCTGGATGCCCCTCCAGGGTGAGCAGGCGATGGGTGTACGTCATGATGGCGCTATCGTTTCTTGCCATGAGCTCCAACCTGGCGTTGCGGGTCTGGATCGGCCGCCTGCGCCGGCAAGTTCAGGCCGAGATTCCTTGATCCCAATTCCTTGACCCCAAGTTGAAATCATGTACCATGAACAAATTGTCAAGCAGGCGTAGAGGAGTCGACATGCCTAAATACGTTAGGGTATTTACCGGGGAGGACGGCCTGTCTCACATCGAAGAGTCGGAGCTTCCCTTTGAGGCCTTTTTAGACTCAGAAGGAGCTTACGGCGACGGCACGCCCATGGAAAACGCCACCGGTATCACATTCAGGCGCAATCAGCCGGATTATTTCCTGGATTGGCATTGCGCTCCCCGCCGCCAGTATTCCATCACCATTGCGGGAGAGGCCGAGATCGTCACCAGTGACGGAGCGGTCGCCCGATGTGGACCCGGCTCGATATTGCTGGCCGAAGATCTCACCGGCAAAGGCCACACTACCCGGGTCGTCGGCGGGCAGGAAAGGCTGACCTGTTTGGTGCCGCTGGCCGATTAGAGGGGGGACTCAGGGGAGGTCGTACCCCGTGGTGGGGACAACCCCCTGTGGTCCCCCTTCTGAAGGGGGACGGGTTGGCAGCTTTCGTCTAAATGTTTACTCGTAGTGGAAAATCCCCCACACACCTTTGTGAAAGGGGAACCAACCATTCGTCCTGATCACGCCTATAGACCAAAATCATTGGTATAAACTATGTCGAAATAACTGGTAACGCGATGGCATCCCGGTAAATTTAACAGAGACTGAGGAATTAACATGACAACCGCCCGAGACCTTCAAGGCGAATATAGTCCCGCAGTCCCCTCCAGGGTGATCTTCGGCAAAGGTAAGACCGCGACCCTGCGGCAGGAGATAGCCGGTTTGGGCGGCAAACGGGTTTTGGTGCTTTCCGGCCGCACCGTGGCTGAAAAGACAGATGCCGTCCGACGGGTGACCAGCGCCTTGGGAGATACTTGCGTTGGGGTCTACTCGGGGCTCACTCAGCGCGCTCCCCTTTTCGCGGCGGTGGAAGCAACAAGAATGGCCCTGGAAGCCGAGGCCGATACCCTGGTAGGCGTGGGAGGAAGCACTATTTCCGACGCAGCCCGGATGATCGCCGTGATGATGGCTGAGGACATAACCACCGAGGACCAGCTGAGGGAGTTGAGCCACCAGCAGGGCGGCATGTTGACCCCGGACCTGTCGGGAAAACACCTTCCTTTGCAGGTTTCCATACCGACGACCCTGTCGGCGGGAGAATTCAACACCGGGGGCGGTAACATACTCGACGACGTTGCCAACCATAAGATCCGGGTGCGCCATCCGTCGCTTTTCGCCCATCTCATCGTCCTGGACCCGGAATTGACGGTGGGCACCCCAGATTGGCTCTGGCTTTCCACCGGGGTTAAGGCCCTGGACCATTGCATAGAGCACCTGTATTCAAGGGGCAACCAGCCCGCCACCGACGCCACGGCGTTGATGGCTGCCGAACGTCTTTTCGATAATCTGCCCCGGTCCCGAGAAGCCGATGGCGACCTAGACGCCCGGCTGGAATGCTTGATGGCCGCATGGATGTCCATGCTCGGCACACCCAACGTGAGTTCTGGCCTCAGCCATGGCTTGGGGCATGTCATAGGCGTGAAATATGCGGTGGGTCACGGCTACACCTCATGCGTCACCCAACCCTACGTCATGGAATACAACCGCCCGGCCTCGGCCCACAAACAGGCTCTGCTGGCTCGGTCGGCTGGGATCGACATCAAAGGCATGGACGACGAAACCGCTGCCGAAGCGGCGGCCCGGGCCGTCGATGATTTCATCGTCGGTTTGGGCATGCCCCACCGTCTGCGAGAACTCGAGATTCCCAGGGAAGACCTGCCCATCATCGCCGAAATGACGTTGGGCGACGGCGCCACCCAGAACAACGCCATACAGATGACCAGCGTGGACCAGATGATGCAGGTCCTGGAAGCAGCTTGGTAAGACGCAAGGTCGAAAGCGGAGATCCGATGCGATGGTCCAAGACGTCATAGACCCGGTCACCATAGAATCATCCGCCGGTCCGGTGTCCCAGTTGATCGATAAGCTCGGGGGTGACCTGGCGGAAGCGATCCTCAGGTTCGGAAGCGGCCACCGCCAAGTCATATCCGGCCGCAACGAGCTGGCCCGGGTGTGCCGTTACGCCCGCCGGTTCGACGAGGCCCTCCGTCTTTACGCCCAAAACCTGGCTGTTCAACAAAGGGTTCACGGCCCGGTCCACCCGGCAACGCTGCGGGCCCGTTCACGATTGGGGAATACCTATTATGCCGCGGGACGATATCCCCAAGCCATGCGTTGGTTCCGTGACATCCTCGCAAAAAGGGAACGAGTATTGGGACCGGACCACCCAGACACATTACGCAGCAAAAGCAGCCTAGCCAACACCTACCTGGCCATGGGCTATCGCCTCCAAGCCGCGCGTCTTCACCGGGAAACCCTGGAAGCCCGCACCAGAGTGCTGGGACCAGACCACGTCAGGACCAAGTCCAGCCGCCGTCAGTTGGCGGTAGCTAGCGGGCTGATCTAGAGACCATCGCGGATTCTCCAAGGGGATGACAAGATGAAATATAGCTTTACGCTGCCGGGGCGCGGCCCCATGGCCGCGCCGGAGAACCTGGGCATCATCGCCCGCCATGGCGAAGCCTTGGGTTACGATACGTTGCTCACCGGCGACCACATTGTCGTGCCAAACGAGATCTCCTCCACCTACCCGTATACCGAGGGGGGCGAGTTCCCGGGGTCTGGTTCGGGGCTGGCCATGGAACAGCTGACGGTGCTTTCATTCCTGGCCGGCCAGACCAAGACCATCAAGCTTGGCACCAGCGTGATCATTGTGCCCCACCGTAACCCGCTGGTCGCGGCCAAGGCCCTGGCCACCTTGGATGTTCTATCCGGAGGCCGGTTGGTGGTGGGTGTTGGAGTTGGCTGGATGCGGGAAGAGTTCGAGGCGCTGAGCCTGCCTCCGTTCGACGAGCGGGGCGCAGTGACCGATGAGTACATCCAAGCCTTCAAGGAGCTTTGGACCAGCGACAACCCGACGTTCCACGGAAAGTATTGCCGGTTCGATGGTATCACCTTCCTCCCCAAGCCGGTCCAGGAACCGCATCCTCCCATCTGGGTGGGCGGAGAGAGCCGGCCGGCCATGCGCCGCGCCGCCAGGTTGGGCAACGCCTGGTACCCCATCGGGTCCAACCCGGCATTTCCCATGGCGGAGCCGGAACAGCTATCGGCGGGAATTGCGCGGCTGGCCCGCTATGCCCAGCAAGCGGGGCGCGACCCTTCGGAAATAGAGGTTGTCTACCGGACTCACATGTTCCAGCTCACCAAAGATGGAGCACCCCCGGCTTTGTCCACGACTGAGGAGCGTTTGCCCTTCAACGGCAACGCCGAACAGATAGCATCTGACGTCCGCCAATATGAAGGTATGGGCGTGGGTCACCTGGTGGTAGATTTCGTCCGTGTCAGCCAGGACTTGGAAGGCATGCAGCGAAACATGGAGGATTTCGCCACCAGGGTTTGGCCGCAGGTTTGATCGCTGCCTCTACTGTGTCGTCACTGCCAGCACGAATATAAGCCTGCCGTGTTAGCTATTGAAGCAAAAACCCTTCATATCCGTTGGCTGCCAACTTTGCGCGTTTGGCCCGCATGACAGGGGCGGTGTCGGGAGCGGTGAGCAAGACCCGTGCTTTACCGGGGATGTTCGCCCCCACGAACCAGGAGTTGGCCTGTGTCCGCAGGACCTTGGCGCCGTCCTCGTTGACGTGCTTGACCCACGCGTCTTCAGCTTCAAGGGTGGCGGAGATACGCGAATACTCATTGTCGCGCACATAGCAGATGGCTTCGGTCACCCATTCCACCAACGGCTCGCAGGCCCGGACGAAGTTGCCGACCGAGGCTGAATTAACGGTGAAAAGATTTGGAAAGCCGGCGCTGGAGATGCCCATATAGGTGCGAGGGCCCCCGGCGAATTTATCTTTCAACGTATGCCCGCCTTCACCCCGTATCTCAATCTTGTTCAACGCCCCGGTCACGGCGTCATATCCGGTGGCGAAAATGATGACGTCTAATTCGTATTCGGCCGCACTGGTCTTGAGGCCTTGGGCAGTGATGCGTTCGATGGGGGCGTCGTGGACGTCAACCAGCAAGACGTTGTCCTGGTTGAAAACGTCGTAATACCCGCTCTCACAGGGGAGGCGTTTGGAGCCGAACATATGGTCCTTGGGCACGAGCATCTCAGCCACCACCGGATCATGAACGCGCTCGCGGATCTTTTCCCGGACGAATTTAGCGTAGTCCTCGTTGGCCTCTCCGGGCATCATTACGTCATGGAAATTCGATAGCCATTTCTTGAATCCAGGTTCGGCCCACAGCCTTTCGTACTGCTCCATCCGTTCTTCCGGGGAGACTTCCATGGCCGAGCGTGGGTCGAATTGGTGCATGAACGAGCCTGGCGTCTCCATACACTTTTTGAAGATCTCCGGGTAGCTTGCCTTGATCTCGCGCTGCTCTTCGTCGCTTATCGGGCCGTTCCGGAGTGGCGCGCAGTAATTCGCCGTGCGTTGGAAGACGGTCAGATGAGCGACTTCTTTGGCGATCTCCGTAATCAGTTGGACGCCGGTGGCCCCGGTGCCGATGACCCCAACCCGCTTGCCAGCCAGATCCATGCCCTCCGCCGGCCATCGGCCGGTGTGACACCAGGTGCCTTTGAAGCTATCCAAACCCTCAAAGTCCGGTATGTAGCCCGCGGACAGGATGCCGACCGACGTTATCAAGAATCGGCCCCGCGCCCGGTGGCCGTCCTCCAATAAGATCTCCCAACAACTCTCTTCCTCGTCGAAGACGGCCGAGACCACTCGGGAGTTAAACTGAATGTGCCGCCGCAGGTCGAACTTGTCCGCTACGTAATTCAGGTAACGCTCGTTCTCCGGCTGACCGGAATAACGTTCTTTCCAGTCCCATTCCTGCAGGAGCTCCTCGGAGAAGGAGTAGCCGTAGGTGTAACTCTCGGAGTCGAACCGGCACCCCGGATAGCGGTTCCAAAACCAAGTGCCGCCAACTCCGCTTGCATCCTCGAAGGCCCGAACCGACAGCCCTAGCTCACGCAACCGGTACAACGAATACAATCCTGTAACTCCGGCGCCGATGACGATGGCATCAAACCGTTCAACTGCCTCGGCCGGGTTTGTGCCGGAGGCAGGCGTCTGCTGTACACGATCTACCATATTTCTCTCCTTAAGGTCTCCTAGTGTTTCAGGTTGTAACTAGAGAAGCGGGTCCCCTCGTACAACGGCGCCATCGTGGAATAGGCCGTACGATACCAAGATAGTAAAAAAAGTTCTCAGGCGCATTTTCAGGCTCTTCCAATGGTAAATCCGTTTAGTTCGCCCAATTTTACACCGATTATGGCTGCGGTGCAGAGGGCGGCATTCCTGGAGCGCCGGCTTGACCATCATTCGTTGCTGCGCCATCCTGGAAATCCTGATGGGCACGCCGATTTATTCGCATAGGTCAATCAGTGCCGCTGATCAACCGAATATCAGCCGCAACCGCCTGGTAGAGCTCCATCCCACCTGTGACATAGGTCGTGTGTTCATGGGCCGTCAGCGGGAGTTGGCGAGGCTGTTCCGCCACCCCAAAGAGTGGCGGAACAGCCTCACTTGGATGAACCGGCTGGGAAGTCAACTAGTTGAGTTGCCTGCGGCTTTGAAACTACACCAACTCTCCTTCAGCCAACTGGAAGTAAATGCCGTGGGAACTGCTGGGCTCTATCGTTATGGTCTTGTAGCCGAAGGGGCTGGTGGAGGGGCTATCACCCCGTAACTCGTTGCCTTTGCTCTTTAGGTCTTGGAATATCCCGTCTATACCGCTTACGCCCCAGGCCACGTGAGCCACCCCCGGCCCCTGTTCTTTCAATTGCCTCGCCATGGCCGTGTCGTCCCGTGTGGGCTCGAAAAAGTCAACCAGTGTGGGACCCACCCGGTATAGTATGGATTTGAAACCCCGTTCTCCGATCTCGTCAGTCCTCTCGGGCTTGAGGCCGAAGTTAGTTTCCATGTACTCTGCCATCTGCTGAATACTCTCTACAACGTAGGTAACGTGGTGCACTTTGCTGAACATTTTTGCCTCCCCGATATTCAAGATTTGCCCGAAGCCTAGTCCCTTTCAAACATGGAATCAACCCCGCAAGGAGGAAGTCGATGCCCAGTTTTTCCGCCGATGGCGTGAGTATCTACTACGAGGTAACCGGAACGGGACTACCGCTGGTCTGGAGCCATGAATTCGCCGGTAACTACGAAAGCTGGGAGCCCCAGGTCCGTTATTTCTCGCGCCGTTATCAAGTCATCACCTATGCGGCCGGGAGGTATCCGCCTTCGGATGTGCCCGGCAACCCGGACGCCTATTCCCAAGGCCTGGCGGTGGAAGACCTGTATTTGTTATTAAAGCACCTGGGGATCGGCCAGGCCTACATCGGCGGCCTTTCCATGGGCGGCACCACGGCGCTGGGATTTGGCATCGCCCATCCTGAGATGGCCAAGGCGCTGGTGGTCGCGTCGGCGGGTTCCGGCTCCACCGGTGGGGAGGCCTTCCAACAATCTGGCCAGGCCCTCATCGCCCGGCTGCGCAACGAGGGAATGGGCCCGGTGGCCAACGACTACGCGCGAGGCGAGACCAGAGTGCAATTCTTGCGGAAGGACCCCAGGGGTTGGGAGGAGTTTCATCGGGGCCTGGCAGCACATTCGGCCCAGGGATCAGCCCTTACCTTTGGGGGAGTGCAGCTTAAACGGCCCTCTGTCTATGCGCTGGAAGCCCGGTTGCGGGAGCTTACCATGCCGGTGCTGGTCATGATCGGCGACGAAGACGAGCCCTGCGTCGAGCCCGCGAATTTCCTGAAAAGAATCATTCCACGCGCCGGACTGGCCGTGTTCCCCCAGAGCGGCCACACAATCAAC
>DAOUHE010000173.1:0-47104 GCA_034428715.1 Dehalococcoidia bacterium
GGCTGACCCCGGAACCGTCTCCGACAGGTTCTCAGCGTTGCGCCGCTCCCCAGACTGTACCAGCAGGGCCTGGAGATAATGACCGCTGTGCTCCCGCGTCTCCCGGCGGCCAAACAGCGGCGCGAAGTAGGCGTGAAAATCCCGAAATGACCCGTACACCTGCTCGAAAGCTGCCGCATCCACATCCCCACCTGCCTATTCCCTCTCCAGCTACACAGTCATCCTATCAAACTAACTGACGTTGTAATACTAGAGAGGGTGAGTTCGAGGCAGGCTGAAACATACCTTTCCATGGCTTTTCTATAGGCCAGGCTGGTAGTACAATAACGCCCGTCATCCATTATTCTTTGCCGGGATTACATCCTTCCAGGAAACCAATGCTACGAACTGCCAGGGACCGGTTCCTGCTGGCCCTTCAATATCAGGACTACCGGACCCTATGGACTGCCAACATATGCGCTGGGTCGGCCGCCTGGGCCCTGATCATTGCCAGGGGCTGGCTGGCCTACGATATTACCGGTGGTTCTTCCTTATGGGCTGGGCTGGTTACGTTCGCAGCTATGGCGCCCCGCTTTGGCAATCCCATCATGGGTTTCGTGGCTGACCGGATAGACCGCGGCACACTGCTTTCTTTCAGTTACTTTTTCAATTTGGCCCACAACGTGATCCTGGCTCTTCTGGTTATGGTGGGATTTGCCGCCCCTTGGATTTTGGTGGTCCTTGCCCTGACGAACGGTTTCCTTCGCTCTGGCCAGATGACCGCCACCCAATCTTTGATTCCCAACTTGGTCCCCAGAGAACACATGCCCAATGCCATTGCCCTGAACCAGGCCACCCAGCAGGGTTCCCGGGCTATGGGCGCCCTGGTCATTATGCCTTTATTGGGTTTCTTCTCAGGGAACTTGGAACTGGTGTTCTGGCTTTGCAGCGGCCTCTACGGTGTGGGGATGCTTCAAACACTGCGCATCAAAACTCGCTCCACGGGAGTTATAGACCGCAACCGCAGCTTTACCGAGAACTTCTTGGCAGGGTTCCAGTATGTGTACCAGCATCCTTTGCTGCTGGCCATGGTCCTGATCGTTCTTGCCCACTGCGCCTTTACCATGTCCTATGAGTCGATGCTCCCGGCGATTTCCGAGCAAAAGCTATCGGCGGGTTCGGTGGGCGTCTCATACCTGATAGCTGGTGTGGGCTTGGGCGCGGTGTTCTCCTCGATTTTCCTGGCGGGAATCCGTAGTGAATCCACCCGGGGCAAGCTTTTCCTCCTGTTCGGGTTTGCCAGCGGGATCGGGCCGATTCTGCTGGCCCTTTCTAACAGCCGGGAGCTATCCATAGCCGCCACCGTGATCATGGGGATAAACCAGGCCGGGTTCATGACAATTACCCACACCATCATCCAAACTATCATTCCCGACTGGGTAAGGGGCCGCGTCGCCGGGGTTTACTCCATGCACGTGGGCGGCAGCATGGCACTAGCCAACCTGACCAATGGCGTCTTTGTGGATGTGTTCGACGCTTCCAAGGTCATGGCCGTGGGCGGAGTCCTTTTCCTGGCAGCCATCACGTTGAGCTTGTCCAGTGGCTCCCTGCGGAGCTTGTATTTCCCCCGGTCCGCGGCCCAGCCCGTTCCAGCATAGCCGTCCGCCGTTTCCCAGGGATTCCCATTGGCTGATAACATCTTGGCATGGAAGGCGCGTCTTCCCATGCGTACTCCCAATGGCGGGGATTTTTCTTTTCTCCCGGCCGGTTCTTCAATCAGCATATGAGGCAAGGCAATGGACGTACATAGCATCAGACAGCAGATCCCCGTTTGCCAGAAAATGACCTACGTCAACACCGGTATGTCGGGACCTTCTCCCACTCCGGTGGTGGAGGCCATCAAACGGCGGTTGGACCACGAACTTTACGAAGGCGCGGCCGGCCCGGAGGTTCGAGCCGAGGGATTGGAGATCCGGGACCAGGCCAGGCAGGCGGTGGCCCGGTTGCTAAACGCCTCCACCGAGGAGATATGCCTTACCAAAAACACCACCGAGGGGCTCAATCACGTGATGAACGGCATCACCTGGCGCGACGGCGATGAGATCGTCACGTGCAGTCTGGAGCACGGCTCGGTGTTGGTGCCCAGCCACTTCCAGGGACTTCGCCACGGGGTCAACGTCAAGGTTATGACGTTGGAGCCCGACGAACCCAGGGATTCCATTCTGGAAAAGATCCAGGCGGCGTTGACCGAGCGCACCCGCCTGGTATTTCTCAGCCACATCGAATACTCCAGCGGATTGCGCATGCCGGTGAAAGAGATTCGGCGGATGACCAAAGACAGGGAAATCATGCTGCTGCTGGACGGCGCTCAGACCGCTGGCCACATAGCCCTGGATATGAATGACCTGGACTGTGATTTTTATTCCATCCCGGGGCAGAAATGGTTACTGGGTCCCGAGGGGGTGGGAGCGCTGTACATCCGTCAGGATATGATCTCCCAGGTCCAGCCGAGCCAGGTGGCGGGAAGGGCCACCGTGACCAACCACGACCCGTACCGGATCGAGACGGTGGACGACAGCATGGACAAGTTCCTGTTGACCTCCACCAGCGCGGCCCTTCAGGCCGGTATGCTGGAAGCCATCAATTTCGTGCAGGGCGTGGGCGTGGATGAGATCGAGAGCCGGGTTTTAGACTTGGCCGCCTCTTTGAAGCAGGGTTTGGCCGAGATTCCCAGTGTCACAGTCCTTTCACCGATGGACCGGGCAAGCTCCTCAGGGCTGGTTTCCTTCGCCGTGGACGGTTTGGAACCTACAGAGGCCGTGTCCCGGCTTTGGGAGCGCCACCGGATCGTCTGCCGCCAGGTGGCCTTCCCCGCCTGCGTGCGAGTGTCCATGCATTTCTTCAACAACGAAGAAGAGGTCAGCCAAATTGTGGACTGCGTCTCCAACTTGACATAAGATCCCGCTGGACGAGTTGCCCTCACCCAGCCGCCGATTTCACCCTCGGTCCCTCTCCCACGGGGAGAGGGACCGAGGGTGAGGGTTTTCTTGTGGGAAACCATTCTGAGCTACCCCCGTCTCTGTCCAGATGTTAGGATAAACGAAAGGGGCCTGCCCGGCCATGCCCGGGTCGTGCCACCGGATTTGGAGGAGATAGATATGGCTTCAGACAAGATTCGCCTGGGAGTGATCGGCGCCAATATCAGCAAGGGCTGGGCCCACCGTTCCCACCTGCCGGCGTTGATGGCCAGCCCCGAATTCGAGCTTACCGCCGTCTGCACCACCCGAAAGGAAAGCGCCGAAGAGTCGAAACAGAAGTTCGGCGCCCGGCTGGCCTTCCATGACCATCACACCATGCTGGCCAGTGGCGAGATAGACGCGGTGGCGGTGGTAGTAAGCGTCCCCCAACACTATCAGCTAACCAAGGATGTCTTGGAAGCGGGCAAACACGTATACACCGAATGGCCCCTGGGAGCCGCGTTGGCCGAGGCCCGGGAGTTGGCCGATCTGGCCAGAGCCAAGGGTTTGCAGACCATGGTGGGGTTGCAGGCCCGGTCTGCTCCCGCCGTTTTGGAGATGAAAGAACTGGTGGAGGACGGTTATGTGGGCGAGGTCATGGCCTGCCACCTTAGCCTGGTGCGCGGTGGTGTCTTGGAGCGGACGTCGGACCGGACCTGGCAGCGGGACGACAGCCTGGGGGCGACAACATTGACCATTGCCTGTGGCCACACCATAGATGCCATGCGTTTCGTCGTTGGCGATTTCACAGACGTTTCGACGATTGTCAGTACACAGGCGCCGCAATGGTACGAGACCGACACCCAAAAGATGGTGGATGTCACGGCCCCGGACAATATCTTGATCAGCGGCACCTTGGCCGGCGGCGCCGTTGCCTCGGTCCACGTGGCCGTCGTGCCCTGGTCCGACAGCGGCTACAAACTGGAGGTGTTTGGGCGGGAGGGCACATTGGTGGCGTCGTCCTCCGATTCCCCCCAATTGGGCGATGTAAAGCTTCAAGGCGCCAAGCTTGGCGAAAAAGGCTTGCAAGATATGCCGGTCTCATCCAAACACGTCAACGTTTTGGAGGGAATGCCCGCCGGAGCGCCCTACAACGTAGGGCAGATGTATTACCAGTTCAGCCAGGCCATCCGCACGGGCGGCGCCCACGTCGCCGATTTCGACACCGCCGTGGAGCTACACCGGCTGATCGACACCATCCGAGAGTCATCCAACACCGGTAGGCGGGTGGCGGTGCAGGCGTAGCTATTACAGAGCGCGGGCGGTCAAATGCATGTCATTCCGAGCCAGCCGCAGCGGCGAAGAATCTGGGGTGTGCGAACATTGGATAGTACCCTCGCCGGGAATCTAGATTCATCACTTCGTTCAGAATGACATGGTATGAGGGCGGACGACAATGGCCTGCCTTTTCCACCCTCCGGTTCTAGCAGTTGATTTCTTCTTGGTTGACCACTTTCTGATCATTTCCGGCCTGGAAATGGTGAAGCACCGGCTGAATCGTTTCCCGGAAGATGCGCTTCTTGCTACGGAATTTAAATCCCAGCCACAACGTGTAGGCTCGCAGTCCCGTAGCTTTGGGCACCCACTCAACGGCCCACCACGTGCCCCCGTCCGCCGGCTGGAAATAATCGTAACGGTCGGACCAGTTCTTCCCTTCCGCGGTCATGACCCGTTGAGTCGGACGATCGAACATACAGCGCCAAACGATCGGCGTTTCTTCGCCAACCAACTTCTCCCGGAAGGTATACGTTTCGCCGTCCTGGGCGATGAGTTGCCCATACTTCTCTCGCAGGGCCCTCCGGTCGATCCGTCCCTTGGCGGAACAGGCGGTAACGTGTTCCCAGACCTGGTCGACGCTCCCAGGAATAAAGGTTTGGAATAAGAGCCTGGGCATAGTTTTTCCTCATCGTCTGGAAATTTGATGTTTGATTCAATTTAACCCTGCCGGTCGAACGGGGCAAGGGTCAACCATCTGCATCAACCCTATAATAGTTAAGGCCCGATCTGCTCACGAATATAATAAGCCCATGGTAGAATCCGTCTCGGTGACCGAAGACTTCCTTCTGCCTGGATGAGGATTGGCATGCTGGAGCCGCAAATCAGGTTCACCAACGCTTCCGACGGCGTGAGCATATGCTATGCCGCGGTTGGCCAAGGACCTCCATTGGTCAAGGCCGCCAATTGGCTCAGCCATTTGGAGTTTGACTGGCATAGCCCTGTTTGGCGGCATTGGTGGCAACAACTCTCCCAGGACCACCTGTTGGTCAGGTACGACGAGCGCGGCTGTGGCCTTTCCGACTGGGCCGCGGAAGACTTTTCGTTCGATACCTTGGTCAATGATCTGGAAACCGTGGTGGACACCATCGGGCTCGACCGCTTTCCTCTTCTGGGAATATCCCAGGGCGGCCCCGTGGCCATCGCCTTCGCGGCGCGCCATCCGGAGAGGGTCAGCAAGCTGGTTCTGTATGGGACCTATAACAGAGGGCGGGACCTATGGGATACTTCGCCATCCAGCCTGGAAGAACATGCAGCCCTGCAAACGCTGATGAGGTTGGGTTGGGGCCGGGACGATCCTGCCTACCGCCAAATCCTCGCTGCCAAGTTCGTATCTGGAGCCACCAAAGAGCAAATAGAATGGCTCAACGACTTGCAAGGGGTTTCCACATCGGCCGAAACCTTCGTCAAGCTTCAAGACGAGTTTGGTAAAGTCATCCTGGAAAATCATATGACCCAGGTGTTGGCGCCAACTTTGGTGCTGCATGCCCGCAACGATGCAGTGGTGCCTTTCCAGGAAGGCCGCCGGGTGGCTGCTTCAATCCCCAATGCCCGCTTCGTTCCGTTGGAAGGCAAGAACCATATCTTGCTGGAAGACGACCCCGCCTGGCCCGTCTTTTTATCAGAAATCCGCCGGTTCCTTGGCGTGGCTGACACTTCAAGGAGAACGCCGGTTTCCGCAACCCCCAGACATTCCGCAGTAGGAGTGCGTCCAGTCGATGCCGATGTTGCCGCTGAAGAGGCAAGCCGGGAGGCCCGATCTCTGATCACCGGGATGGACGATATCTCTCTGTCGCGGTTTGACGTGGTGCCTGGCTACGCCAAGTACGACGAAGAGGTGCGGAACATACTGAAGGACGCTCGGCAAAAAATCGCCGAAGGTCTCCAGCAATCAAGCGGAAGGCGGGACAACCATCTTTTCTGGGCCGCTTCGGGAAGCGGCAAAACCTATTTTGTTCAGCAGGTGGTGGCGTCCCTGCCGATAGAGGTACGGTTGGAGGTATGCTACCAGGAGCTAAACCTGGCTGGATCGACCCAGGACCATTTTCTCACGGGACTGGAGGAACTGGATCGCTACAACGGACCGTGCCTGTGTTTGATCGATGAAGTCGACGCCAAGCCGGGAGAGACTTGGCCTTACGAGGCGCTTCTCCCCTATTTGGATGCCGCGTTAAGCCGGGAGACGGGCTTGGTGTTTGTCATGGCTGGCAGTTCGGGCTCAAACATATCCGAGATGAAGCAGCGGTTGGCCGCCCGGCCCAAGGGCGCAGACCTGCTTAGCCGGATTCCTGGCGTCAACGAATACCAAATACCACCTATGGGATTGGGAGACCGGATTCTGGTAGCCCTCAGCCAATTCCGGCAGGCAGGGAGGGAAGCCGGCCGGGACGTGCAATCTGTGGAAAAGCTGGGCCTATATTACGTGGCGGTCACCCCCAGGCTGGCCAACGCCCGCCAGTTGAGGGAATTTGCCGTCCGCGCCGTGCAACGCATGCCCCATGGCGAAGACAGGGTGAAGTATGATCACCTGTTCAGCGCCGGTGACGAGGAAAACAAAGAGTTCTACATGCTGGCCGTTCCCGCGGCCTCAGACTTGGTAAACCGATACGTATCTGTTGAAGACTGAGTTTCGGCTTACTATCCCGCTGGCCCGCCGGCAAGCTCCCCGCTAAAATATCGCCAATGGATTGACCGGGGAGCCGGTGGCGTTGTGGAACCGCAGCGGGGCCACGTTGAACATGAACTCCCACCGGTTCAACCTTTGGCACACTTCCACAAGCCCTTCGCAGTTGGCGGCGTCGATTAACCACAACCCCATGCCCACTATGCCCACCCGGTGCACGGGCAGTCCTAATTTGGGATAGCCATTGGGATCTACGTCCTGGGAGGCGTCGGCCACGATCATGGAAACACCACGTTGGTGCAGCCAGGGCAGGGTTTCGGCGTGGAGTCCGGGCCTTCCCGATGCGGGTGGACCTTGTTCCAGGCGGCGTTTAGCCCAGCCGAGGCGCAGGATCAAAGCATCTCCCTCTTCCACCCGGACTCCCTGGGTCCGTTCCGCCGCCTCCAGGTCCTCGGTGAACACGGCCTCCCCGGCGTCCAGCCATTCTTTGCCTCGGACCTTGGTGATGTCAAGCAATACGCCGCGGGTGACGATGCCGTTTTGGGCACGGTCGACGTGGCCCGCCGTAGCTTTTTCGTCGGCTTTGACCAGGGACGCCGGCTTGCCGTTGTACATCTTGCCGTCCCAAAACTGGTGGCACAGGGCGTCGAGATGGGTGATGGTCAGACCGTGGAAGGAGAAACCGATGAAGTCGGAGGAACCCCCTGGACCGCTGTTGGGGGCTGACTCGCCGGTCCGGATCATGTAGTGGAGCGGCGGAATGGACGTCACGTCGGCGGCGCCTTCAGGCACGATTAGGCGCGAGCAAGTGACGCTGATCCCCTCCCGGACCAGCCCTGCCGCCTGGGCGCGTTTCTGGGGGGTTATCAGGTTCAAGGTGCCCAACTCGTCGTCGGGGCCCCACCGGCCCCAGTTGCTTAGCGAGGTCATGTAACCCAGCACTTCTTCTTCGGTAGGGATATTTATCGTGGCCATGGTGTCCTCCTATAGACCTTTCATTTCCTCTATCGAGCCGTCCACGTACAAGATTTGGAGGGCGGCTAGGCTGCTCTGGATTATCTGGGCCGCCTGGTTTTCGTCCCTGCCCTGGACCAATCCGGCCAACAGGACGGCCACCGGAGTCACGCCGTCGATCTGGGACACCAGCATTGCGACCAAGGGGCTGCAGGGGGTATTTTGTAGTTCGCCGTCAAGGCCGCCTCCCGAAGTGATGACCTGGCCCCACACGAATTCCCCTTCCCCCAACACCGGTTGCCGAACGATGGATAATTCCGGCGACAAACAGGGCACCGCTTGATAGATGGCGGGCTCTTTGCCCCCAGTTTGGTCCAAGGCGGCTTCCAGTTTGGCTTGGCGTAGCGACCGTTCATCCTCCACGGCCTTAACGCCGCTGGAGAATCCTGCCGGTGCTTGGCCCTGTTCCAGTACGGCCCTTTCGTAGCCCCGCGGAGGTTGCCCGGCTACGGCGCGGATGAAGGCGTGCCGGGGGGAGAATGTCTCATCGTCCCCCAGTAAACGCCGCGCCTCCCAGAAATAGGAGTCGGCGTTGAGGTTGGACGTGTAGAACAGCCGGGCCATCTCTCGGAAGTGGCGGTATTCTCGGAGGTAAAGCTCCTGGTAGGCCCGGCCTGCGGGTCGCGCTATCTCGGGGTCCTTGAGAGTGGAGGTTGCCAGGGCCGCGGCCATCACCCCGCCCATCAGCGCAAGATGGACGCCAGAAGAGAATAGAGGGTCCACGAAGCAGGCGGCGTCGCCGACCAGGATGTGGCCGTCGCCAAACATGGGCTCGCAGGTGTAAGACCAGTCCTTGACGACAAAGGGTCCTTCGGAAAGCCTAGCGTTTTTCAACATCCCGCCGGTATAAGGCGCTTGCGAGATCTGGTCGATCAAGAATCCTTGCAATCCCAACTTTTGAATCCCATCCTGGCCCGTACTGCTGTCCACCACCGCGCCCACTCCGGTCTGGCCGGTGTGCAAGGGAATAGTCCAGAACCAGCCGTGGGGGTAGGATTCGATAAAGATATTGGTCTCGTCGGGCTGGGGAAGGCGTTGGGCGCCTTCAAAATAGGCGTAGACTGCCAGATTTTGGAAGAAGGGGTCCCACCGGCGCAAGTCCAGCGTGCGGCCCAGCATCCCGCCCTGCCCCGTGGCGTCCACCACCAGGGCCGCATGGGCTGACCCAGAGGTTCCGTCTTCGGAGACATACCCTACCCCAGTAGTCTTCCCGTCCCGGGTGTGAATGTCCACCACCCGGTGGCCTTCGCGGACGTCCACGCCATTGGCCCGGCAATTTTCCAGGAGCAGTTGGTCGAATTGGGGCCGCGACACCTGGTAGGAGTGGGGGTATTGGCGGCTGGTCTCCCGAAAATACCAACTCCACGGGGTCGAGTCCTTCCCCCAAACCATGGTGGCCCCATATTTGGGCAAAAACCCGGCTTTTTCGATGGCCGGCAAAACACCCAACTCTTCCAACACTGGCATGCTGGCGGGCAGCAGAGACTCGCCCACATGATGGCGGGGGAATTTTTCACGCTCCAGCAGAAGCACATGTATGCCCTTGCGGGCCAGCATTGTAGCGGTGGTGCTTCCAGCAGGCCCGCCGCCGATGACGATGACGTCGGGTGAGGGAGCTGGGTTTGGCATGGACATTTATGGGTTCACCAATAGCCCCCCTTTACGAAAGGAGGGTTGGGGGATTTAACCGCTGCTGAAAATACACCTCGCCGGTCTCAAGCCTCTCGGCCAACACACGAAGTGCAAGTGCCTGCACTTTACATTTGGCATCCTCTAGACTTCCACCGTAAGTCATAACCCCAGGAAGGTCTACGATGTCTGCCATCCAGCGGCCGACTTCTTCTTGTTCGATTTCAATCTTGAAATTCACCGCTGCCTCCAAATGTAGATGATTTGTGTTCTCTAGTTTGCGCCGCCGAACACGATCTCGGGCAGGCTGGTAGCTCCCCCGCCAATGGCAAAGGTTCCGCTGCTGACGGTGGTGGGCACGTCTATCAGCGTGGTGGCGCTGTGGGCGGTCACGTTCTCCAAGGCCAGGGTGCTATTTCCTTGCTGCCCCACCGGCTTGAAGGAGATGATCACGACCGGCCCATCCCCTTGGATGCCGTCGGTGTCGATTATGCCGATGACTACTCGACCCGGAGTGTCCGGGTTGACCTCGACCAGCGCGTTTTGAGCAAGCTCTCCCGATTCGAAGCTATCCGCCTTGAGGATTGCGGGGTCGTACACCAATTCGATGTGAAGTGTGCCCAAGTCCCTCGCCCCCTTCACGGAGATTGGCACCGCGATGAGTTCAGAGGTGGGAGACGGCGCGGGCGTAGGAGTATCCGCCGGCGGGATTTGGGTCGGAGCCGCAGTTGGAGCGGCCGTAGCTGGAATGGACGTGGGAAGCGATTGAACCGGGGGTTCACCCCCGCCACAAGCCGTGATGATCAGAATCAACAGGGAGCCGATGACGGCCGTAATCGCGGAATTACCGGGAATCGCTCGTTTTATCCTGTACATGTCAGCACGTTCTTTTCGTATTACGCATATTCGAAGGGGAAGGTTCAGGCGTTTCACCTTAGCAACGTGGACCATTGAATATGTAGTGGTCCTGGCCATCGAATTGAAGCTTGCCTTTCATGAAGCCCCTTACGGAGTAGGTGGAACCGGGGATGAGGTCATCACAAAAGGCCTGTTCCGCTTCGTCGCGTGTTGGAAATGGCCCCAGCACCATATTCAGGTCTACCTCGGAGAGGGTCGGGTTGTTGTCGGTGCAGTTACCCCCTCCGCGAAGGGTGCATGTCTTACGATCGCCAACTGTCGCTACATCGTTGACGAAGAGACCCAATGCCGAAAGGCTGGTGCTGGCTTCATACACTGCATATGATTTTGGTGGCCACCGTTGAATAAACTCTTCCCAAGGTACTGGGCAGAGCAAGGGTCGTTGAAGGCCGCCCACTGCGCCACAGGTAATCGGTTCTCCTACTTGGCGAGGGTTGCCTAATAGTATCGCATCTCCCCAGTCGTAACCGCAAAGGTCCGCCGCGGCCTTCTCGCCATCGGGCGTATCTGTGTTGAAGCGTATCGTGCGCAACATCGCCTCTCCATTGATCGCCACATAGCCAAGGTTAATGCGGGCGTCCCCTATGTCCCGGTTCCACCCCCACGTTCGCGCCGTCATCGCCGCAAAGATGTGATAGAGCGGGCCCATCTTGTCATACCGGCCCGAAGGAGAGTATGGCGTCGCACGCCATGGTTCCAGGTGGCTCGCCGCCGTGCCCCATTTCTCATGTACCTTGCCCACCGGCTTGCCCTCGAGATGGAGCCTGGCTCTGGCCTCCGTCCAGGTTTCTAGGGAGCGAGAGTCGAAGAAACGCCTTCCCTCGTATGCGAACCACTTTAAGCCCGGTTCCCCATAGTCTCGGCGCCCGAAGTACGCAATATCCTTGAGGGCGTTGTGGGCCGCCAGGATGCCCTCAAGGATATTGCCGCCGTTGGCCTCGATGGCAATACTCAACACCTCCGCCGGTGAGAGCAGTTTCCCGTTATTCTGCGCAGGATCATAGTCCACCAGTTTTTCGATGACTTGGCGAGAATTGACTTCAAGGTAGAAGTCGTAGCCGGGCCTGGGACCCTCTGCGGCAGACTGGGCGTTAAAAAGGTACCATAAAAGATGCCACTGTTCTCCAAGTTGGTACATCTCCGGCGGGAGGTCTTTTTCCAGTTGAAAGTTAAAACCCTCAAGAACGGGTCTGAACTCCTCACATAATTCCTGGTGGGACCTGGTGGCTATCTCGCCCGATCCGTAAAAAGCCCTCGTCCACTGGTCGCTGTTGTCGATGCGATCACGCTCCGCCCTCTCGTCGGCTAGCCTTTCTGGATAAAATCCCCGCAACTCGGAAATCGCCTCGAGGGCCAATGACATGATGAGTAAATGTTGCCTCGACAAATGAGTGATCTCGATCCTTGTAGTGGGTTCGGAAGAAACCTCCACTGGTTGCCATTGTGTGCCGGCCAACCCTGAGGCCAGCACCGTATCAATCGGCGCCGGCAATTCGAGGATCAGAGGCAAGCCCAGGGCGGGAATGTCCCGGTCAGATTCCACCACGTAGCTGCGCGACGATTGCACATCTGTAGAAAGGTATGGGAGCGCCACGTCCACAATCGCCACCTTGAGCAACGTGGGCGCAGAGAACGCCCCGGAGGGGACCAGGATGCGGGCGCGTCGTCCAGAGGCAGAGTACCCCCGCCTGCGCCGAAGGTGGCCGACACGGGCTGTGACCGGACCCGCGCCAGGTCGCCGAAGCCGGCTAGCTCGGGCGCGATATCGGCCACAGTGAGGAGGGCCGCACCATTTCCCCGGCCCGCCGTGCCGCCGCCACCGCTGACCGCCTCTTTCAGCAGGATGCGAGCGTCGGCGGTCGTGACACGGCCATCGCCATTCACGTCAAGTACCAGGTCTTCTGGACGGAGGCCGATGGACATCTGTAGGGCCATCAAAGCATCCAACTCGGTGATTTCGCCATCACCATTTCCGTCTCCGGAAGCCGGGACGCCGATGGCCAGACGCCCAAACTCGACGCCGACATCGATCGGCCGACCGCCGGTATTCTCGGCCTGGGCATCGGAAAGGGTCAGGGCAGTCGAGGAACCCTGACGGCCGACGGCCCTGAATTCCACCACCGCGACGGAGCCGTTGTTGTTGACTCCCACGTTCGTAGCAAACCCGAATTCGATGACTCCCGCCACTTTAGGATTGGCCTGGAATAGGACGCCGGACATGAGACCGCCCCTGTCTACCTTCACCACCTCAGCGATCGCCGGATCATAAGTGAGGGTGAAATTCATACTGCCCACGCCGTTAGCTCGTTCCAATATGACCGGCACCCGGCTGGTTCCCCCGGGCGGGACGGTCCGCGATTCGGCGAGTAGAACCAGCCCTGAAGCCGTTGGCCCAAGCGGAGCGGGGGGAACCAGGGGAACCGGAATGACGCCGGCGTTACCGACGTCCATCACGTAGATGTCCCAGCTAGTGCCCGTGGCCGCGCCTTGGAACGCCAGCCGGGAGCCATCGGTTGACCAGGACGGATCAGTCTCGGAAAAATCCACGGTGCTGGTGAGCGGGCTCAGACCTGTCCCGTCGAGATTCACGGTGTACAGGTCAGGACGGGAGCCCGGGATGGACATTCCGAAGGCCACCCTTCTCCTATCGGGAGCGATGTCGGGGGAAATGTTGGACGCGCCGGAGGTTTGGCCGCTGGTCGTCAACTGCCGCACCAACCCGGCGCCGCCGGCGCTGTACAAAAAGAGATCGAAGCCGGGGCCACTAGCCATGCTGATGACGAACTGGGAGCCATCGTGCGTCAGCGTGAAACCTCGCTGGTACGCCTGCTGGATGCAAGAAGAGCCGGTGTCGGTGGTCAATAGCACGGTGCCGTGGGCATTGGCATACTGTGCGTTGAGGGAGGAGTACGGCGCGACGCGTATCGTGGTGACGCCACAACCACCCCGGGTGCTGTGCCTCCAAAGCACGGTGGACCCATCCCGCGAGACAGCGATCCCATCGCCACCCTACCCGCCGGGAATCAGCAGGGTGCGGGTAAAGATCTGGTCGTTGCCGTCAGCAGCCGTCCGGGTAAACGGGGTCCTGGCCGTATCCAGGGTCATGTACTCGTGGAATGTGACTCGCTCGTTGGTCATGAGGAGGCCGGTGCTGCCTGCCCAACTCAGCGAGTGCCCGACGCCAAACCCTGAAGCTGGTCCGGCGGCCAAGACCGCCTGGCCGGTGCCGTCGGCCTGGATGCTGTAAATGTCGTTGGGTACGTTGGCCGGCGGAGGAGACTTGGTCTTAAGGTATGCGATGGTATTGCTGCCAGGCAGGGTTTCCCAGGCGGGCGCAAATTCATGTTCCCGGCTGCTGGTGAGCCGCACCGGCCCTTCATCGCTGATCGGTGCCGGGGTTGCCGTCGGTGCCGGGGTTGCCGTTGGCGCCGGCCTTGGTGTTGGCGTGGGCGCCCCTTCCCTCTCTTTCACGAAGGTCCCATCCCAGCCATTCCAGGACCCCGTCGAACCGTACTTCCATTTTCCACTGAAAGATTTGCAGTCCGCCGACAGCTCAAACTCGATGTCGCCGGCGTCGTTTGGCTCCACATATGAGGGGGCCTCGGACCACTTGCCTACCAAAAGATTACCTCGGACGGTCCCCGTGATCCTGCCACTATGGTGGGTGTAAGTTCCGGTTACGCTAGTTCCGGTTTGGGTGAGAGTCATTCGGCCGAAGCTCGTGTCCCAAATCCCGTCAAAGCTGCAATCACCCTGCTGCGCAGGCGGAGGTGTCGTTCCAGCACCGGCCGCCACTACGACAACGTTGCTACTGGTAACGTCCGTATACCCGTCTTCCAGTCGGTAACGGAACTCGTACTCCCCTGCTTCCGCGGGTGCCGTGAATTCGTGGCTATCGCTGGTTTTCCTCTCGACGTACCACCATCCCGGATTGAAAGGCCGGTTGGCAGCGCCTACCTGGTAGATGCCGATCCAATCCGTCCTAGGACGCCCGGCGGGCGCCGTCCACGTCACGGTGATGTCGTCTCCTGGAGCCACGCGGCTGGGGCTCGCACTTATTGAATAATCCGACGCTGTAGGGGGTGGAGGCCGCCCCGGTAGGGAACCGCCTACCGAAAGCGTAGCATCCATGATGGTCACGTTGCCCGCGTTGTCTTGGGCCGCGATCCGCACGACAACCTGGTCGAACTCGGCCACGGTGCGGTTGACTGTGCCAAGGGCGGTGAAGACCCCATCGCCCGCATTCTGGTCCTGGTACTGGCCATCGTCGCGCGAGGCGCCTGTGAAGCCGACGCGGAATGGGACTTTGTCGGTGCTGTTGGTCGGCTCCAGCATCCCGTCCACCAGCTCGTTGATCTGGACTGAAGTGATATCGGTGAGGCCCTGCGGGTCACTGATCCGGGCTGCCACCGTGATTGTCCCCTCAGGGTAGGAGTTGGGCAAGACTGGCGGATCAAAGGTGATACTTTCGATCCGAGGCGCACCAGCCACGGCGTTGGCGTCGCCGAAGGTTCCAACGTAGAGCCTGGACTTCTGAGGTGTACCCTGGATGAAACTCACCCTGCGCCCGTCGTCGCTAATGGAAAGTGTGCCCGGGCTCAGCAGGATGGGGTGGTCCCGCGCGACCACGTCCTGCCAGGAACTGCCGTCTGTCGCCACCAGGGACCCTCCCTGGATTCGGTCGTCGTAGTGGAACATTGTGGACCCATCGAAGGTCAGGGCTGGACGGGCGGTGTTTCCCCACTTATCGCCCAGCTCGGTCTTGCCGCTCCCGTCAGAGTTGATCGAGTACCACTTTTTGGGGGACGAGGCAGTCGCGTAAACAATGGTCCCACCGTCGCCGCTAATGGCAAGATTGATCTTCCAGACATTACCCGCGTCATTCGTTAGCTGTCGAACACCCCCAGGGCCTTGAATGAACAACTCTTGTTTGCCTTTGAAACCCGTGTCGGTCAAATATCCCTGTAGGCGAAAGGCTACGTGGCTACCATCTGCGGAAACCGCCAGATCCGCAATGACGGATCCCTTACCATGTGTGGTTTGCACATCCTCGTCCCTCACCACCTCTTCGGGTTGGCCCCCAGAGTGTTTCACCCGCCAGATCTGGCGGGCGGTCGTTGCCTCATTAATGAAATAGACAAACTGCCCATCAGCCGTCGTCCGAATACTATCGATACCCGCGATTCTAGCGTGGTCTGCGGCATCGAACAGCTCGGTGGCCACCCCATTCTCCACTTTGAACATAACCTCGTCACGGTGAGTAAAGAAGGCACGCGAGCCATCACGATTAATGACCAAGTCTCCTGACAACGGGTGCTCAAGGGCTTCGGGCGGCAACGACACGCGTGTCAGGCCGGATCCGTCGGTATCCAACATGTACATCACAGTGTCGGCCTTGTCCCGGCCCAGTCCCGTGTAGATAAGCCTTTTCCCGTCGCCGCTCATGGCGGCGTCGCCTATGCCCAGGCCCAGTACATCAGAATCCGCCAGGAGCTGGTAAACCACGGTCGGTTCAGAGGGCGCCTGGGCGTGACCCGGTGCAGCAGGATGCGTTGAACCCAGGGCCAGTATTACTAGGAAGACCAAGAGATACAGGTTTCTTCTAGCGATCTTGCCCGTTACGTTCACCATCGTTACTCCCGCTGAGTGGGGTCCGGGAGTTCCATTCCCCACCGGCCTCAGGCATTGGGCAGCATTCGCAAAAACAATCACCACCGGCGGCATGCCGGTGGTGATTTCTAAGCCAAAACCAGATTTAAGGTTTGCTTGGTTAAACTGATCGCAAAGGTACCCAATGTAGCCAACGAAGACAAGATGGCGACTGGGAACCTGTATCGACGACCGTCTAGGCGGCTGCCGCTCCGTCCTCAATGATAGACTGGCCGGTGGCCGGGTCTACCTCGAATGGGCCAGGAAGCTCCAGGTCCTTGGCTATCTCGCGTACCGCCGGAATGACCTCCTCGCCCATGAGGCGCAGGCTACGCATGGCGTCGTCGTGGGTCATGGCTCCGTCGCCGTCCCAGAAGAAGATGCTGCCGGGGCGCAGGTATTCCAAGACGTGGCGTATCTTGGGGATCACCGTCTTGGGGGTGCCGCAGATGATGGTGTGGTCTTCGATCTGCTTCTCGTAGGGGCGGCCCAATACCCCGGCAACTCCGCCGGTGCCGCCCCGGTTGGCAGTGGCCACGGCCTGGGTGGGCAAAACCCGGCGGCGCGACGTTAGGCCCGGCAGGTTGACCAGAGCCGGGTTAACCGTGCCTTCATTGCCCGCCAGGAAGGGATTGCTGGGGCCCTGAATGTATTTCCGGCCCGCCGCTTCGGCCAACTCCTCTGTCTCGTCTACGTGTACTTTCCAGAGATACCCTAGGTTTTGGGGGCCGGACTCATAACCTTCCGCGGTAGCCGTTTCGTGGTAGATCTGGAAGGCCTGTCTGGTGGGTTCCATCTCGGTGGCCAACATGATGTAGGGGATGCGCTCTTTGGCCGCCCACATCAAGGAGTCGCGGCTGATCACGCCGGGTAGCCAGATGGGTGGATGGGGTTTCTGGTAGGGTTTTATCCAGGGGTTTACGTGGCGGTAGTGGTAATGTTTTCCTTCCCACCGGAAGGGACCGGGCTCGGTCCATGCCTTGACGATGAATTCGTGGGCTTCTTGGAACCGCTCCCAGTTATAGTGGGGCTCTATGTTGTGAGCCACGCTTTCCCGGCCGGTGCCACGCACCCAACCGGAAACCAGCCGGCCCCGGGAGATCACGTCGATCATGGCAAGCTGTTCCACCAACCACAGTGGATCGTCCCAAATGGGCAGGATGTTGCCCAAAAGGACGATCTTTGCCCTCTTGGTGATGCGGGCCAGAATGGATGCTTCCACGTTCATGGCGCCGCCCATGCAGAAGGGGGTGCTATGGTGCTCGTTGAGCATCAAACCGTCGAAGCCCATTTCCTCGGCGTATATCTTTTCGTCCAGGAACCGGTTGTAAAGGTCGGCGGCCAGAATTGAGTCGTAGTCACCGTTGCTGACCATCAAGTCCATGATGGGTTTCCCAGTGGCGCCAAAGAAGCCCGACGCCTCGTCTTGGTAAGGACGCTCGGTGAAATACCCTATGAACATTTCCCTCTCCTCTTGGCGGGCGCCTTGCGCACCGCCTGCGAACCGGATTTATGACAGCCATTGATTTGCTGGGATTATATCATCGACGGGTGTGGTAAACCCCGGGCGGTGGCCCTAGGGGAGATCCCCAGGCGAGCGCCGGGCAACTTGGATTAACCCGCCGATAGGAATCGCTGGACTTGCATCACGAATTCCTCGGGTTTTTCTACCTCGGGCCGGTGGCCGCAGTTGTCTATCACATACAACCGTGAACCAGGGATTGATTGTTGGTACACTTCTCCGGCGCTGATGGGAACTATGCCATCCTGCCTGCCCCAAATGATCAGGCTGGGAAGGTGCTTCAACCGGTGCAGCAGATGGGGCAAAGGGGGATAGTGCATGTAGGGCCGCCAGCTCAACCGGCAGGCCTCCTCCCGCGCCACCTCCCAGGCTTCCACCTGTTCCGGGGAGGGTTCGTCGGGGCATATCTGTTGGAACTCCCCGGTTTGGGCTGGGTCAAGGATGCAGTTGGTTATAAATTCCTTGGCTACAACCAAGAACATGTCGTAGATCTCGCCCTGGACCGGCTTGATCCCAGCCGGTCCCACCAGGACCATCTTCTTGAACCGGTCTGGGGACATGACGGCCATTTCGGCGGCCAACCAGCCGCCTAAAGAGAAGCCCATCACGTTCATGGTGCCTACGTCGAGGTCGTCCAGCACCTCCAGGTACCAACCGGCCAGGTCTCTCATACTCATGATCCAATCCAGCCGGTCGGTCCCCCCGAATCCGGCATGGGAAGGGATATAAAGGGTGTGGTTCTTGGCCAGCTCTTCATGGAATTGCAGCCAGCCCGGGTGGCCCATTTCGTCGTGCAGGACCAGCAAGGGTTCGCCGGACCCCCCTTTTACCATTTGTATCTTGGTTCCTGCCAACTCTACGATTTCTTCGGTCCAGGTTCCGGATGTCGTGGTCATCGTGGTGCATCCTCCTTATGGACAGCCCTCAGACAACAGGGGTACCCCTGTTGTCAAGGATAGCGCAAGAGGCACCCTGACGCCAGTGGAGCCCTTCGAATCGATAGCTGCCCCGAGGGCATCACACCAAAACGAGTGAAACGCGAACTAGGGGGAAAGGAGAATTATGCCGGTGAACCTGGGGCAACGTTGGCTAAAACTAAAGGATAGATGTCACGGGCAACCCAGATCCGTGCTTCAGGCGCGGTGGGCGCCAGTCGTCTTTCTGATGGTGTTGGCTGCTTGCGCGCCGGCCGCCGCTCCCACTTCCCTGCCGGCGCCGGTTGCCGCATCACCCGGGTCTCTCGCGAGCGGGTGGTCTAGATCGGCGCCCACTGCGGCTCCTGATGGGCCGTTGCTAAGCAACACCAAGGCAGTGCCCGCGTCCGTGCCGACGGTGGACACTTCTCTCCACAACGTTCCTCTGGAAGATATAGTTTTCGATACCTTTGGCGGGTCTCCCCGGTTCGTGCCCTTGAGCCGGGCCGGCGAGGAGCTGATCCGGGACCCGCGGGACGCCATCTCGCCGGTGGCCAAACCGGTGTACGGCGGCCCGGACTCGCTGCCCTGGCTGGATGATACCCACCTGGGCATGGGCTACCGGTCGGGTGATTCGGCCTTCGCCTATCCGGTCAACATCCTCAATCGCCACGAGATCGTCAACGATGTGATCGATGGCGTTCCTCTGGTGGTGACCTATTGCCCCTTGTGCTTCAGCGGTGTGGTGTTTAGCCGCCAGATTGGCGATGGACTCCTGCTGACCTTTGGCAACACCAGCGCGTTTTATCAATCGGATATGGTGATGTACGACCATCAAACCGGTTCTTATTGGTTTCAGGTGGGCGGGGAGGCTGTGGTTGGCCCGATGACCGGATCGCGCTTGGATCTACTGCCGTCGACCACGATGGAATGGGGCGATTGGCGGCGGCTAAATCCGGAAACCCAGGTTCTCATCGGCACGGACCAGGAACAGCAGAGGTTCACGGGGCGCCGGTATCAAAGCGGTATGCCCGCGAACTATCAAAGGCAGATAAACCGGGAGCGATTCGCTTTCCCAGTAGACGAAAGTAAATTAGACGGCCGCTTGGCCGCGGGGGAGATCGTGGTGACGGTGGAGGCCGGAAATGGCGCCAAGGCCAACCTTTTGGGCCTCATAGGCGACGGGGCGGTCAACGAATCGGTGGCCGGGATCCCGGTGGTGGTTTTTGTTCAGGAAAGCCGCCGGGCCGTTGCGGTGTACTCTCCCACGGTTGACGGCATGACGTTGATCTTCGAATTTTCGGAAGACCGGCAAGCCTTCGTGGACCGGTCGATGGGAAGTGTGTTGGGCATGGGAGGCGTGGCTTTTGAGGGTCCGCTGGCTGGCGCCGGATTAACGCCTCTGAATACCCGTCGCGCCTTCTGGTTCTCTATCCCCATCGCCTTCCCTGGAATCGATGTGTACCTGCCGTAAACTGGGAATTCTAATGCTCCAGGTCTATCAGTCATCTTGGAGAGCTTTCCAGGTACCGCCCATGGTGGGCAGCCGTATATCGGCACAAACCTGACCGTGCCCAGGGATTGTCGAGTTGAGCCAGCCGCAGCGGCGAATCATCTGGGAAGAATGCACCCACTAACTCTAGATCCTTCACGGAGTTTATCCTGAGCGCAGCCGAAGGGTTCAGGATAAAATGTTGGGTGGACAGCAGCTGTATATCCGCCCAAACCCGAACGTGCCCAGGGTTTGTCATGTTGAGGCAGCCGCAGCGGCGAAACATCTGGGGTAGGGGCGTCTACTGGCTCTAGATTCTTCACTACTTTCGGGATGACCCAGCATGGTCCCACGGCCTCGCAAGCCAACCGGTCCTTCAACATGCGCGGGATGGTTGGGAGACCCAAGGCCGGTTGAAGAATCCAAGGACCCAAGGCCACCAGTAAAATTCTTGACACCCCATAGTGGGTGTGATAAGTTTCGCACGCCCAAAATTCAACCCGGTTTTCGGGTTTTGTCAACGTAAAGGAATTAAACATGGAATCCATCATCGTAGCCTTGGCAACGGGAGGGGCAGCCCTCCTTTTTGCCTTGATAATGGCAATAAAGGTTCTGCGCTCCGACCCCGGAAATGAAAAGATGCAAGACATTGGGACGGCTATCAGGGAAGGCTCAAATGCATTTCTGCGGCGGGAATACACTTGGTTGGCGCCATTTGTGATCGCGGTTGCCGTCATCCTGTGGCTGTTGATCGATTGGTACACATTGAACTCGGCGGTGCCGAAGACGGCAATCGCCTATCTGGCGGGGACCATATGCTCCGCGACCGCGGGATTCATTGGTATGTATGTGGCAGTGCGGGCGAATGTTCGTACCGCGGCGGCGGCGATGAAGGGATTGAACCCGGCGTTGCGGGTGGCATTTTCCAGCGGCTCTGTCATGGGTATAACGGTGGTGGGCATCGGACTGCTGGGCGTGACCATTCTATATGTGATCTTTCAAGAGATCTCTGTTGTGGCTGGTTTCGGTTTCGGCGCCAGCTCCATCGCCCTGTTTGCCAGGGTTGGCGGCGGCATCTTCACCAAGGCCGCCGACGTGGGCACCGACCTGGTGGGCAAGATCGAGGCGGGAATACCTGAAGACGACCCACGAAATCCGGGGGTGATCGCCGACAACGTGGGCGATAATGTGGGCGACGTCGCGGGAATGGGGGCTGACCTGTTTGAGTCCTACGTCAGCTCCATAATAGCCTGCATAGCCCTGGCGGTTACGGCCGCCAGCGTGGCCGGGTCACAGTTGGGCTGGAGGGCGGATCAAGCCGTCCTGCCCCTGATGTTGTCCGGGGCTGGTATCGTCGCCGCGATCCTTGGAACGTTCATCGTACGCAGCGGCGAGGATGCCGATTTTGGGAAACTGTTGTGGGCACTGCGAAGGGGCATCTACTCGTCGGCCATCTTATTGGTGCTGTTCTCCCTCGGGGTGATCATGGTGATGGACGTGCCTTTCGTTCTGTTCTGGGTCATCGTGATCGGGTTGGCCGCCGGATTGATCATCGGGACATCCACCGAGTACTACACGTCATATGAATACAGTCCAGTGAAAAAGATAGCTGAAACCTCCCAGACGGGCGCCGCGACGGTGATGATCAGTGGCATAGCCACGGGAATGATTAGCACGGTGATTCCCGTCATCGCGATCGGGGCCACCATCCTCGTCGCCTTCCAACTGGCCGATTTCTACGGCGTGGCCCTGGCCGGCGTTGGCCTGCTTTCGACCCTGGGCATCACGTTGGCCACCGATGCCTATGGCCCGGTGGCTGACAATGCCGGAGGTATCGCCGAGCAGGCCCAGCTGGAGCCCATAGTAAGGGAGCGCACCGATGCTCTCGATGCCCTGGGGAACACCACGGCGGCCACCGGTAAGGGGTTTGCCATCGGATCGGCCGCGTTGACCTCTTTGGCGCTGCTGGCCGCCTTCGCCGAGGCTTCTGGATTGCGTGGCCAGGCCACGGAAGGGATCAACCTGTTGAACCACACCACGTTGGTGGGGTTGCTCATAGGCGCCATGCTGCCATTCCTGTTTTCAGCCTTCACCATGCAGGCCGTGGGCCGGGCCGCCTTTTCCATCGTGAACGAAGTGCGGCGGCAGTTCCGGGAGATACCCGGGATAATGGAGGGCACCGCCCGTCCTGACTACGCCCGGTGTGTCGACATCAGCACCACCGGAGCCTTGAAAGAGATGATAGTTCCCGGCTTGATGGCGGTGGTGGCGCCCGTCGCCTGCGGGTTTATCCTGGGTACACAAGCATTGGGAGGGCTGCTCATCGGCGCGGTGGGCTCTGGATTCATGCTGGCCATCATGATGGCCACCGCCGGAGGCGCCTGGGACAATGCCAAGAAATACGTTGAGTTGGGGAACTATGGAGGCAAAGGATCCGATGCCCACAAGGCCGCCGTTGAGGGCGACGTGGTGGGAGACCCGTTCAAGGACACGTCGGGCCCGTCGATAAACATCTTGCTCAAGCTGATGGCCATAGTGTCCCTGGTATTCGCCCCAGTGTTCGTACAGATTACTCCGCTCATCGACCGCATTTAGTCCGGGTACATACCAAGCTTCTGGCAGAGGAAAAAGGCGAGGCATAAACACTTCGCCTTCTTTGCTTTCTTGTCAGTGCCGGGGGTTTGAACCGGAAAAATAAACTCCGGTGTGAATTTCTCCCAACCAATGCCATGTTGAGCCAGCCGCAGCGGCGAAACATATGGAGGGGGGAGCCCTAGCCCCCCAGATTCTTCGCTTCGCTTAGGATGACCGGCTGTAGTTTTCCTTTGGGCCAAAATTTTTTACTTGGAGTTGGCCAGCGCGTTTCCAATGGCGTCCAGTAAAACAAGGATGTCGAAGGGCTTGATCAAGATCTCCAGCACCTCCAGGCATTCGATCATTTGTAAAACCTCTTCCCTGGGAGTGGCGGTGGTGATTATCACTGGGATGCCTGGGAGAATGCCGTCGTATTCCAGGGATTGGGCCACGGTGATCCCCGAGATCCCCGGCAGTTCCAAGTCAAGGATGATGAGGGCGGGGCGGCTTTCGCGGGCTGCGGCCAGGCCCTCTTCCCCGGTGTAGGCAATGACCAGATCATACCCGAGTTGGCCGATGACGGCCTCGTACAACCGGCAAAGGACCTCCTGGTCTTCTATGACCAGAATGCTACTCATGGACTTTGTTTTTGAACGAGTATCGACGGATTGGGGTGGTGAGGGATGGATACATCCCGGGGCGTCGAATCATCTTACCGAGCCTTGCATTGGCTTTTAAACTCGTCGATAGCAAGAACTGCGGGGCTAAATCCCCCCTTTCGCAAAAGGGGGCGAATTCTCCCCCTTTGTAAAGGGGGATTAAGGGGGATTTCTACTCTGGCCTGGTTGCTCGCGACGTTCAGCAATTAATGCAAGGCACAGCAATCAAGCTGTGGGCCGGCAAAAGGCTTGCAAGTCGATGAGCCGCGCGGTCACCTCTTCACCATGGACCTCCAATATCCCGATGGTGCCCAACTCTCCGGTAGAATGCCTCCGTGCGGGATAGGTAGGACTCCCTGGGTTGACCAACAAAACGCCGCCGTATTGTTCGATCAACTCGTGGTGGGTGTCGCCAAAGATCACCGCATCCACCCTTTGGCCAAACTTTTTGGCCATCAATTCGTCCGGGTCTCCGGTTGGGAAGGCCAGAACCGAGCCGTCTCCGATGGGTTCGATCCGGGGGCCGGGCCACTGGATGTCATGGATCATGCCGATGGAAACACCCTCCGCCTGAACCACCCGGGTGACACGGGCTAGCCGGTCTCCAGGCTCCATCGGGTCTTCGTAGCCCCGCACCGCCAGCACCGGCGCCACCGTTTCCAAATAGTCTAAGACGCCCAGGCATTCCAGATCGCCGCAGTGAAGGATCAGGTCGACTCCGTCCAGGGCCCGGAGGATGGTTCCGGGGATATTGTGCCCGTTTCCCGCGGCATGGGTGTCGGAGATAAGACCGATCTTCATGGTCAGGTTCCAGGCGAGACCATGACTGGGGCGAGGGCTTCCAGGGTCCGCTTGACCCCCTCCATGCAAGAGCCGTGGGGGAAGGCGACCACCGGCATGTCGGCGCCGCTTTTTCGCAGGCGTTCCAAACGGCTGCGGCAGGTGGCGGCGTCACCCAGGATTGCGATGCCTTCCAGCATCTGGTCAGAGATGGCCTGGGCGGCTTTGTCCAGTTCTCGGGCGGCCCAGGCTTCCCTCACCGCGTCGGCTTCGGTCTGGAACCCCGACCGGCAGAAGAGATCGTAATAATACGTGCCCATTCCAGCTATGTAGTAGGCCATGTGCGCCCGGACCTGGCCTTGAACTTCGTCCAGCTCCTGGGGGTCGTCGGTGGTGTAGCACATCGTTTGGGGGGCGACGGTGATCTGGGAAATGTCACGTCCTGCCTCCGCCGCTGCCGTGGCGATGGGCTCTGTCAACTCAGGCAGCCGACCGTGGTGCATCCAGATGGGCAGCCAGCCGTCGGCCATCTGACCGGTCAGTTCCAGATTTTTGGGGCCCAGGCTGGCCAGATAGATGGGGATTCTTTCTTGTACCGGAGTCACGCCCATTCGGAACCGGGAAAGCTGAAAGAAGCTTCCCTCGTGATTCACCGGGCCGCCACTCAGCGCCTGGCGGATGATCTCTATGTACTCCCGGGTCCTCTCCAAAGGGCGTTGGAATGGCAGACCGTGCCAGTCTTCGATCACGATCTTTCCGCTGGTGCCCAATCCCAGCGTGGCGCGCCCGTTGGATATAAGGTCCAGTGAGGCGATGCTCTGGGCGATGAGGGCCGGGGTGCGGCTAAAAACGGGAAGGATGCCGGTGCCCACCCGCAGGTTGGTGGTATGGCAGGCCACCGCCGTCAGGATGGTCAAGGCATCGCGGCCCCAGGACTCGCCCGTAAAAAAAGTGTCGTAGCCCAGTTGGTCGGCCAGCTTGGCTACGGTGATTAGATCGTCGTCGGTGGCGCCGGAGCCCATCCGCGAAGGGTTGAAAGTCAAACCGATTCTTTCCATATGACTCCGGTATCAGTTTCTGTTTTCCCAAAGGGTAAAATAATCCGGGGAATCGCTTTGAACCGCTTCGTTGAGGTCCTGGCGGGCCAATTCCTGAAGGATGCGGTTCTCATCGGCGATGAGACGGTTGAGCACCCCTTCCCAATTTTCGGCCACCGAATTACCTGACCGGTCCTTTAGCAGACTCCGGAGGCCTTCCAACACCTTGTCTGAGTGCATCGCCAGCGCGCCGCCGCTGATGATGTACACCACGACGGTGGGGAATTCCTCCTCGTCGTCGTCAAGGTGGACACCCATATGATCCAGGATATAGGTCATGGCCGTTTCCCGGACCGCTTCCTCCAACCTCAGGGGAAGGTTGATGAGATGGGAAAAAGGGTAGTCTCCTTGATCCTTCACGGATATGGATATCTCCTCTTCCACGCTGCTAAAGAACCGGTCTGAGAAGATATCGTCTGTGTTCAACAGGGTAACCTGCACGCCGCCGTTCCGCAGGTCCACGGTGAGAAAATCTTTCAGATGGGGGAAAATGCAGATCTGAATGTCGGTCCGCTGGCCGTCGGGAAGGGGTGTGTCGAAGATTTCGTCCATTTTTCAGCGGCTCCGGGTGCGGGACGGGATAGGGGACGGCGAAGGCCAGCGTCATTTTCCGGCGGGCTTTTAAATCGCTGACGAATTCGGGCGCGTCAGACTACTCTACAACAGTTTGGCGATGTCTTCCAGTTGGCGCGATAACCAGTGGGTGATGTCCTCCCGGCCCACTGACTCGGCCAGTGCCGACGCCATCTTTTTACGTTTCTCTTGGGGCATGGTTATTGCCTGGTAGAGGGCTTCCATGGTCCCTTCTATGTCAGTTGGCGATACCGAAAGCGCTGCCTGGGAAAGTTGATGATGCACGCCGCTGGTCTGGGAGATCACCAGCACCCCGTCCCGGTTGTTGACGACCGGCCCTTCTTTAGCCACCAGGTTCATGCCTTCTATGATGGTGTTGACCAGCAAGGCGTCGTACAGCTTCATCCCAGCCAGGGCTTGGGTGTAGTTGTTCTCGACGAATGTTTGTATCGGCTTCCAATCTCCGGTGCCGTAGGTCTGGTTGACGTGGTTGACGGTTTGCTGGATATCGTCCATGTATCGCTGGTATTGGCGGATATGGGTTCGCGACGGGACCAGGAAAGCCAGGAAATTCACCCGTCCGCGTAATTCTGGGTATTTAGAGAGCATCAAGCCGAAGGCCTTGAACCCGCGGACGATGTTTCTGTTTGGCTCTGCCCGGTCGATGCGGACGATGTTCATTTCGTTGGTTTGGGCCGCCAACCGGGACTCGTATTCCAGGGCCCGTGGCGAGTTAGCCATGCCTTGAACTTCCTCCACGTTGATGGAAAGAGGATAAGCCTTCACCTGGGTGCAGCCGTCACGCCAGGCCACGGTGCACGCTTCCCGGTCCACCCTAGCCTTTGGTAGGAACTCTTCCACCGTGTCTAGAAAGCTCCGGCAGTCCATGGGGGTTTGAAGCCCAACTATGTTGGCCGAGCACAACGACGAGCAGATCCGCTGGACGATATAGGCCGGGATCATCTGCCAGTAACGGGGCGAGGGCCAGGGGATATGGATGAAGTGCTGAATGATAGCTTCCGGCAGTTCCTCCCTTAGAAACTCGGGCAGAAGATATAGATGGTAGTCGTGGCTCATGATGATCGGAGGCCTGGGATCTTCACTGCACTCATCCACGATGGCCCGGGCAAATGCCTGGTTTACGGGGATGTATCCTGTCTCCCAGGCGTCGTGGACGTTGGCATCCACATTGGGGTTATAGGGCGGGTTCCACATATAGTGTTGCAGGAACCACAGCAGCGGGTTGCACAAGACGTTGTAAAACTTGTGGTAAACCCGGCGGGGCGTGACCACGTAGCGGAGGTCTATTTGGTGGCCGGGGAGAGGTGATTTGAAGCTGGGCCCTTGGCCGTTGTTGGACACCAACCGGTCTCCCTCGCTCATGGCGCTGGCCACCCAGGTGAATTCTGCGGATTGGGTGATGGAGTTAAATGCGGTGACCACTCCGCCGCTGCCCCGGCGGGCTTCCGGATGGCCTTGGGAGTTCATTTGGTGTTCCACGGGGCCGCGGTTGCTGGCCAAGAAGAGGCGGCGTCGAGACAAAACGGTGTCGCATAGCTGGGCTAGGTCTGCCATGCTATCACCACCACCGGCACCTTCCCGCCTTTGAGCTTTGCTAGTTCACACTGTCCATCGTAATGGCCAACCCCGCCGTGAGCCAATTCGCTCCTGCGCCATCTCAACATGGCTGGTTTCAGGAAAAACCCGAGGGGAACTGGGGCGGGTTACCGCAACCTAGGGGTGTCCGGAAGGTACCATTGGCCCCTATCATTGTCAAGAATACTAGATGGTGCGCCAGGGTTGTCCGATGGCCGTTTAAGTCCTCACTCAGAAGTGATGATTTAGTGCGCCACTTTCCGCCTCACCAATTTTTTTGCGGGCCTGGCGAGGTTGAGGTTGCCTCTACTACGGGTGGCTACTCTGGCAAGTAGGGGTTTCCGTATCGGCGTGCCAGAACTTTGCGATAGACTGGCGGACATTCCACATTTCTCTCGACCGGATTCCTAAGTGAGATGTTTTACGTCCATCTTCCCCGCATACCTCCTCCAAAGCTCGTTTCATATTTCAGTAAATTCGCTAATAATAGATGACCACATAGGCAATCCAATAATTAAACATAATATAATTAATCCGTAAGACACGATATCGAAAACGAAATTCGGTGCCAGTTTTAGAGGGGCAAATACCAGGTACCCCACAGCAAATCCGGCTAGCAATGCTAAAATACATTACGGTAAAACGTATAAGAGTAGAGTTCTGATTGAAGACGTAAGACCTTGTACAACGGATCCTATTGAGGCGAACACGATAATACCCACGGCGAGTCCAATCTCTGCAATTGCAAAGGTGAAGAATCTACGCGCTCGGTCAAACTGTCCAGCTATATTATATGCGGCGCTACCAGTGGAAACGAATATTTTTCCTGTCCCTGTTCCTTCCCCTGAGAATGAGGCTGTCACTTCTTGTTGCATAAGCACGCCCAATGGGAGAAGACTCACTCCCAGCATTAATAGCACTACGCCGGCGGCAAGGGTCTTTATCACTTCTACCGTTAATCTTTATGGCAATTTGGACGTGCTTGGGTGCGTGATACATTTTACAAGTAAATGGGATACGCGACCAAGTGCTAAGCCGGGGCGATGGACGAATCTGCCCTACCGTGGCGGCAGCCTGGTGACATCGACTGCAGCCGCGCAATGGGCTTTACTTAGAGATCGCTTTGCCATCATCCGTTGGGATAACCGAAGTACCCCGGATGATGCACTCTCCGCTGTGTAATTCGAATCACGTCCCGGACCAGGCCAACTCAACCAGGGGTTTGTTTGCCTGCCAGTTGGGCTAGGGCAGGGACGACCATTCCAAGTTGGGAGACGGTCGCATCGGGTTGGGAGAGGGGGTCCGACGGGTTCTCGTTCTCATAGAAGCCGGTGATCCATATGGTTTTCAAACCGCATCGGTTGGCACCCACAACGTCGTTTTGCACGTGGTCGCCGACGTGGGCCGTGAGGTGCGGCTCGGCGCCCATGGACCGCAGGGTCAGCTTGAATATCTCGTCCGAGGGCTTGGACAGCTTGACCTCGTCGGAAAAGGTCAGGGTGTCGAAGTATTCCAACATGCCCTGTTGATCCAGGTACTTTCGGAAGGCTTCTCCCGGCGTCATGCCGGTGTTGGATATCAACCCGATGTTCAAGCCCATGGCTTTGACGTCCCGCAGCACGCCCACCGCATCGACATGGGGTACAGGAGGGTACACGAAGAACGAATCAGAGTAAGCGCGGTAGATCTCCTGTATCGTCCCCTCGTCCAGGTCCTCCACCAGGCCGGGCTCGATGTTGTTGATGAACATCTCCACCTGTTCCCGGAAGCTCACGTCCAGGTTGTCTTCTCGAATCTTGTGGCATTGGCGGTAGCACAGGCGGTAGGCTTCCCGAATGAATTCCAGGTCGAATTCCTTGCCCACGCCGCGAAGGGCATTTTGGGCGCCTTCCAGCCTGACCTGGGCGCGGGCCCGGCCCAATTCCCTGTTGTCCAGCAGCAAGGTCTGCCATAGGTCGAAGGTGACGGAGGTTATCGAGTCCAAGGTTCGCTCCTGTTGCTATGGATTCACTTTACAGCGGCGGGCGGCGCTTATGCCAGCCGGTGGCCTGCTGGTAGGCGTGGGCGGCCCGTAGCACCGTGGGCTCGTCGAAGGGCCGGCCGCATAGTTGCAAGGCCATTGGCATACCGGAGTCAGAGAATCCACATGGTATGGAGATGGCGGGGAAGCCGGTGATGTTGTAGGGGCGGGTGTACTGGGTCAAAGCCGCCGTCGTTCCCACCGAATGCTCTCCCGCTTGAACGTGGTCCGCCAGAAGCAAGGGAGCGGTCACCGGCTCGGTGGGTCCGGCCAAAAGGTCCACCTCGTTGAGCAGGTCCCGGGCCTGTTGGTTGAAAAGGGCCCTGCCCTGTTGGGCCCGCAGGTAATCCGCGGCGGTGATGAACAGCCCGGCTTCCAAACGCAAGCGGACCGGCGGATAGAGCTTGTCGCCGTCCTTGGACAGCAGGTCTTTATGATAAGCCGAAGCCTCGGCCATGAGCATGGCGGTGGAGATGGCTTGGGAATCGTTGAACAGTGGGAAATCCACCTCGCGGACCTCGGCGCCCATGGATTCCAATAGCGCGATGGCATCCCGCACTGCCTGGGCGATCTGGGGGTCCAGGGGCGCATCAAAGAACTCCTTCGGGACGCCGATACGTATCCCGCGAACGTCTCCCGTCAGCGATTCGGTGTAGTCGGGCACTTCGACTTTTGCCGATGCCACGTCCTTGGGGTCGTATCCGGCGATGGCGTTCATGGCCATGGCGGCGTCTTCCACCGTCCGCGTCATGGGGCCCGGGTGGTCCATGCTCCACGCTAACGGGGTGAGCCCATAACGGCTGACCAACCCATAGGTGGGCTTCAATCCCACTATCCCGCACAAAGCAGCCGGGATGCGTATGGAACCGCCGGTGTCGCTGCCGGTGGTGATGGTGCACTGTCCTGCCGCCGCCGCCGAGCCGGAACCGCCGCTGGAACCGCCGGTAACCATCTCAGGGTCCCACGGGTTACGCATGTGGCCGTAATCGGGGTTTTCCCCGGTGGGGCCATAGGCGAACTGGTGCATGTTTAGCTTGCCCAACAAGATCGCGCCGGCTTGATTGAATTTGGCCGCCACGGTGCAATCATGCCGGGGTATGAAGGTGTCGAAGATCCGGGAACCCGAGGTGGTGCGGATCCCCTCGGTGTTGTAAAGGTCTTTCAGGGCGACCGGTATGCCGTGCAAAGGCCCGCGGGACCTGCCAGCTTGGATGTCGGTCTCGGCTCTTTTGGCGGCGGCCAAAGCCTCCTCGGGCAGCAGCGTGATGAAAGAGTTCAACACCGGTTCGGTCTCTTGGATTCGGTCCAGGTGGGCTTGTATAATTTCCACAGGCGAGAGCTCTTTGTTCTGGATCAACGGCGACAACTCCGCCGCGCTCATATAGCAGATATCCAGCGGGTCCATCTCAATTCTCCTACCGATGAGGTAATGCCCCCTTTCGAAAAAGGGCGGTTGGGGGGATTTCCGCCCCCGGCAAGACAGCTTGTGGTGCCTTGAATGATTAACTTACAGCGCTGGAACTCAAGGGCACTCCCCGGTCATTCTCTAAAGGGCATAAAGGCCATGTCGGGCTCCGTTTGGCTTACGTCCAAATCATCCAGCGAACGCAGGCTTGCGAGCACAGCCTTAACGTAGGAATAAAGCTCTTGCATGTGGTCGCCGCCAGTGTCCTGATTGGTATCCAAGCCCACATCGCCGGCGAGCGATAGGAAAGCCTCGTAAGTCATCGGGTTATCGGTAGCCATGGTCTCCTTTCTCCTGTAGCGGCCACAGAGTCGTGGGAAATCAGTTTTGCCGGGCGTGGCCGATCGCTCTGGCCGGTCTACGCCCTGGCTTTTGGCCATTATGGCCGAGCCGGGCCGCCGGCGCAATCGTGTTATTACTTGCTGGTGTCATGGGGTAGCGTCTGGGGACATTCATATCGGCTTTCACCAGAGAACACCCCAACCGTTGCTGCTATACTCGTTTATCGTATGGATAATTTTTTGGTACTACCGGCCCTCTCCGAAGGCAGGATACTGGGGTCAACCTCTTGACCTGCGTCGCTTGCGGCAGCGCCGTCGGAGACTCCGACTTCTTCTGCGGCAGTTGTGGTATGGCCTTCTCTAGCCCGGTTGATGTCGTTGCAGATGCTGGGGTTCCGGCCTCCATTCCCAGCGTTGGCCTGGCAACATGGCGCGGTGGAGAAGTGGCGC
Organism: Dehalococcoidia bacterium; assembly: GCA_034428715.1. Lineage (GTDB taxonomy): Bacteria > Chloroflexota > Dehalococcoidia > Lucifugimonadales > UBA3495 > Io17-Chloro-G2. The sequence goes on from DAOUHE010000173.1 coordinate 31,528, forward strand.
TGGGCGTCTTGTTCATCTTCATCGCCATCATTCCAGTGTTTCTGTTGTCGGCAGGGGCAGGCAACCTTTCCGAGCGGTATGGCACGGCGGTCACGGTCTGGGCCAGCAGCCACCTCATGGGTTTGGTGATACTTGGAGTGGTGTGGCAATTGGTCCTGAAGGGGGATTACGCTGATTTTCGGGGAGTTATTAGTTCGCTGGGTTTGAATTCGCCTAGGATTAGCTTCAGACATTCGGCGTTGCTTACTTTTGCTGCCCTGGCCTCCAGTTTGGCCGCCACCGGGCTTTACGCTGGCCTGATTCGTTGGCTCGACCTTGGAGATTGCCCCGTAAGTGTCCTGGAGTATTGCTTCGGATCGTTGGCGCCGCCGGATATACCCCCCGATTTTGCCTTCCCCGGGGCGGCGTCGGCATTCACTTTCCAGGCTTTGGCGGTCTGGACGCCCATCACCGAAGAGATATTATTTCGTGGGTTTATATTTGCTGGATTAATTTCCAGATTTGGAATTCGGGGCGCCATCGTGGGCAGCGCCGTAATCTTTAGCGTGTTCCACTTCACCGTAGGAGTGTTGATACCCATATTCATCACCGGGGTGTTGTTGGCCTGGCTGTACCACCGAACTGGATCACTTTGGCCAAGCATCGCGGCCCACGCTGGGCAGAACGCCTTGGCGTTGACGGCTACCATATTCTTCGTATAGCGGGTCTGGACAATGTTTCCTATCTGAGATAGATTTGCTCGCAAGCGCCGTATTCCGAATTCGAAATCGTGTGAGATGAACATAGACCGCATAAAGCAGAAATTCGCGGATATCCGTCGAGAGGGACGCCCTGGCCTTCTGGTTTTCCTGACCCTGGGTGTTCCTGACATGGAAGCGACCATGGAGTTGGTGCCGGCTTTGGTGGAAGCCGGGGCCGACGGGATAGAGTTGGGTGTTCCCTTCAGCGACCCCTTGGGCGAAGGCCCCGTCATCCAGGAGTCCAGCTTTAAGGCCCTCCAGCGAGGTGTCAATTTGGATGATTGTTTTGAAGTTGTGGAAAAACTGAGGGGCAAGGTGCCCTCTACTCCCCTGATGTTCATGGGCTATTACAACCCGATCTTTAACTACGGTCTGGGCCGATTTGGCGAAGAAGCCCGCCGGGTAGGGTTGGACGGTGTGTTGGTTGTTGACTTGCCACATGATGAGGTGGGCCCTTTGGCCCTGGAATGTGAACCAAGGGGCGTGCACATGATCCCCTTGCTGGCCCCCACCAGCACCGGCGAAAGCGTCAAGGCGGCCTGCGCCGACGCCAAGGGGTTCATCTACTGTGTCAGCCTCACGGGAGTGACTGGCGCCAGAGACGAGGTTGATTCCCGAAGCAGGGAATTGGTCGATAGGGCACGAGCTGAGACATCTCTTCCGCTGGCGGTTGGATTTGGCATTTCCCAAAGGGAACACGTGGTCGAAGTCTGCCAAAAGGCCGATGCCGCGGTGGTGGGTAGCGCCCTCGTGCGGGTAATGCTAGAATCGCCTCGAAACCAGTTGATAAAAAGGGCTAGCCAGCTGGTTGCCGAGCTCGCTGGCAAGCCTGTTCCCTGACGTGGAGGTCCCGGCTGAATGACGGTTTGCCGAGGGATAAGAGGGGCGACCATCGCCGAGGAAAATACTGCTCAAGCTATATATGCGGCCGCCGGCGAGATGCTAGCAAAGCTGGTGGACGCCAATAAGATCGAAGAGAGAGACGTGGCCGCGGTCTATTTCACCACCACTCCAGACCTAAACGCCGGGTTTCCCGCCGCCGCGGCGCGCCAGATGGGATGGAACAATACCGCCCTTATGGGTAGTTCAGAGATCGATGTCCCCGGAAGTTTGTCCAGATGTATCCGAGTGCTAATATTAGTGAATACGGATTTAGAAGCGGACCAGTTGGTTAACATTTATCTAAACGGCACAGATGTGCTGAGGCTGTCCGGAGTCGATTCGCAGTCGTAGAATGGCCGCCGTATATATAGATACGGTTAACCAGTTCAAATACCAAAGGTGGAATCGAACATGATCGTGGTAATGAACAGAGAAAGCAAGGAAGAGAACGTGGCGGAGGTGCGGCGGCGGATAGAGGCGAACCCCGGACTGAAGGCCCAGGTTTTCCACGGGGAAGAGCGCGTCGTGGTGGGGGTGTTGGGAACGGTGCCCCCAGACCTGAAAGAACAAATGGAGCTATTGGAAGGAGTTTCAGAAGTCGTTCCTATTTCAAAACCCTACAAATTGGCCAGCCGGGAGTTCCATCCCGACAGTTCCAAAGTCGTTGTGGGAGGGGTGGTCATCGGCGGGCCCGATCCGGTAGTGATGGCCGGGCCCTGCTCAGTTGAAGACGAAGAACAAATGATTTCCACCGCCAGGGCCGTGAAAGCCGCCGGCGCCACCATCCTGCGGGGTGGCGCGTTCAAACCCAGGACCTCGCCCTACAGCTTCCGCGGCATGGGTTTGGATGGACTCAAGCTGCTCCAGATGGCCAAACAAGAGACCGGCCTGCCCATCATCACCGAAGTCATGGCCCCCGGCGATGTTGACACCGTAGCCCAATACGCTGACATTTTGCAGGTCGGCACCCGCAACATGCAAAATTACAACTTGTTGGATGAGGTTGGTGACTCCGGTATGCCGGTCATGGTCAAACGCGGCATGGCCGCCCCCTACGAGGAGTGGCTATTGGCGGCGGAATACGTCTTGGCCCGTGGCAACGATCAGGTAATGCTGTGCGAGCGGGGGATTCGTGGATTTGAGCAATTCACCCGTTTCACGCTGGACGTTGCGGCGATCCCAGTGATAAAACGTCTCAGCCACCTGCCTATCCTGGCCGACCCCAGCCATAGCACTGGCAAGTGGTACCTGGTGAGCCCCGTGTCATTGGCGGCTATCGCGGCCGGCGCCGACGGTTTGTTGGTCGAGGTCCACCCCAATCCAGACCTTGCCCTGTGCGACGGGCCGCAATCGCTGACCTTCGAGAACTTCAGCAACATGATGGCCCAGGTCAAAGCCGTCGCGGCGGTGCGTCCGGAGCCGGCTGTGGCTCCTTAAACTGAGTCGTGCCCAACACCCAAGGCGATCTTACAAGGCGGGGTTCTCTCCCGCCTTGTTGCTTGTCCCCGAAACCCCGGCGAGACATGGCGCGTTTGGTTAGGCGCGTTTGGTTAGGCGCGTATTGTTAGGATAGAAACCAGACCCTCCTGATGCTGCCCATCCAGATAGCCCAATTTGGTGATTCCCCATGCCAGACTACATCCTCGCTTTTGGCATTGTTGCCATCGTGCTTTGCGTGACGGCTCTGGTGTCGGGTGTGGTTGAACGCTCGCCCATCTTCTATCCATTGATATTCTTAGGGCTGGGTTTTTTGTTAGGCGAAGGCGGGCTGCAAGTCGTTGATGTGGGACCCCACAGCCCAATCCTGGAGATCGTGGCGGCCCTAACCCTATCCCTGGTCCTGTTTCTGGACGCCGTGAAATTACAGCTAGATAACCTGGGCAACAGATGGGTCGTTCCCGCCCTGGTGTTGGGACCGGGAACAGCCATGATCATCGGCTTGGGCGCGGTGGGTCTGGCCGTGATCATGGGGTTTTCTTGGACCATGGCTTTTTTGGGCGGAGCGGTGCTGGCTTCCACCGACCCGGTGGTTCTTAGGGAGATCGTCCGCGACCGCCGGATTCCCCGGTCCGTCAGGCAGATCTTAAAGATCGAAGCCGGCACAAACGACATCGTGGTTTTGCCGGTGGTTTTGGTGCTGATCGCCGTGGTCACCCGCCAAGCCGGTGACCTTCAGGGCTGGGGCATCTTCATGGCCAAGCTTTTGCTGCTGGGACCGTTCATTGGCTTTGCCGTCGGCGGAGGAGGGTCCTGGCTGATGAACCAGATAGACCGGCGCATGAATATTCGTAGCGAACACCAAGCATTTTACGGCGTCGGCCTGGTGCTGGCGGCTTATGCCGCGGCGACGGCAGCCGGCGGCGATGGCTTTTTGGCGGCTTTTGCCGCTGGGTTGGCAGTCGTGCTGCTGAATCAATCGTTGTGCGATTGCTTTTTGGAGTATGGCGAGGTGACCTCAGAAATGGCCATGCTGTTGGCGTTTGTGCTTTTTGGAATCGTCCTCTCGGGGATGGTTGGCACTGTTGCCCTGGTTCCCGCGCTGGGCCTGGCGGCGTTGGTCATATTCGTGATACGGCCCGCCGTACTGGGAATGGTGCTGGCCAGAGCGAAGATGAGTTGGGAGGCCCACGGTTTCGTATGCTGGTTCGGCCCTAGAGGGCTGAATTCATTGTTGTTGGCCCTGCTGGCGGTTCAGGCTGGGGTGCCCGGCGGAGAATTGCTACTGGCCACGGTGGGAATCGTGGTGACGGCGTCGGTGATGGTGCACGGGGCTTCGGCCGTGCCTTTGAGCGTCTGGTACGGAAATAGAACCTTGCGGATGGCCTATTCCGAAGAAAGGGAGAGCACGGCGGCCGGGCTTTTCGGTCACGCCGAGGACGAGGTTCTCCGCGTTACTTCCGAGGAACTGAACCGGATGATGGTTTTGGGGGAAACGGCGGGCGGGACACCGTCCATCGTTTTGGACGTCCGTACCCGTTCCAGTTACGAACATGACGGGTTTCATATCCCTGGCGACACTCGCTTGCTGCCAGACGACGTGGTGGAATGGGGAGCGGATTACGCCGGAAAAGGCCTGGTGGTTACATACTGCACTTGAGAGAACGAGATCACCAGCGCCCGTGTGGCGCAACAACTACGGGAAATGGGAGTCGCCGCCGCCGCTCTTCTGGGAGGTTACAACGATTGGCGTGCCGTATATCCGGTTGAGCCCATCCCAGTGAAGGTTTGATCAGAGAGTGAGGCTCCCAACCTCTCCTTAATGCCCCTCAATGCCCCTCGCCACCTCACAAACCCGCTGCTTTTGCCCCCTGCCGCATCTCTTTCAGGTAGGCGACCCTGGTGGTCTGGATCAGGGTGTTGACATTGCCATGGAAGTATTGAACGCTCATATCCAGGAACTTGGGCACCAGATTGTCAGGGCAACTGACCCCGCCCACACAGCCGGCGTCCTTGATTGTCTTGACGCCTTCAGCCATCAACTTTTGTACGTCGGGATGGGTTTGTTGGCCCGGAAAGCCCATTGATTGGGAAAGGTCGCCGGAGCCGATGAAAAAAACGTCAATACCCGGCACGGCCACCATTTCCGTCAGGTTTTTGATCGCCTCCACCTCCTCAAGCATCAGGCAGACCAGGGTGTTGCGGTTGGCCTCTTCCACGTAATCGGCGGTGCTTCCCGAGAACCCGTAATCAGCCCCACGGTTCCTGCTGAATATGCCCCGGTGGCCGTGGGGATAGTATTTAACGGCATCCACCGCGGCGGCGGCTTCTTCGGCCGTGTTCACATGGGGGACCTGAACGCCCCAGGCGCCCCGGTCTAAAAACGGCGCGATTATTTCGGGCTTATTGGCCACCGGCCGGACGATGGGAGCAATCCCCGTTAGCTCGGAGATGCGTTCGATATCCCCCCGCACCTTCCAAAGCCATCGTTATCTGATATCGGTCCTCATGAACCGTGACCCTGTCTACCAGGAGCTTGACAAGGTCGGCCCTCTCGCCTTCATCCATGGTGCCGATCCGCTCGGTGATGTGTTGGGCGGAAGCGATGAAGTCATCCAGGCCGCGCAAGATTTCGGCGCTTTCGTCCCCGTCAATGCTCAGGCGGCGAACCTCATCAACGTGACTTTCCATACGTTCATTGATGGCCCGCATCTTCAAGTCCAGCTCGCTGTCGTTAATGTGGCCATGCTGGTGTTGCAACAACACCCGCCCCCGTTCGACCTCTACATCGTTCAACCTTGCCTGGGCCGCTTCCATTTGGGTCTTTGCGCCACCCTCTCCCAGATCTCGCTGCCGTTCTTGGATGATGGCTCGTATCTCGGCGGGGTCCGTTAGAAAGTCGGTTACCGCCTTCCAAACCACCGGCTCGATGGCATTGGCGTAAATGTGTGTCTTAGGACTTAGGACACCCGCACCGGCTTCTGACCCCGTAATTGCACACGTAACGGCGGCGCAATTCGTTGGTGGCTATCTTCAGTTTGGTACCATCGGCCTTGGTCCGGTATTGAACCCGGTAACCGGCTTCAGCTGTGTATTTATGGCCGCAGTTCCCACACCAGACCAACCGGCGCAATAAGTAAACGGCGTTGTGTTTCCGGCCCTGGCTTCGAACGCCCCGGCTTGGATTCTTCCTTTCCGCTTGGGCAAGACGCGAGGTTTCATCATCGATGATCCTTGGATACTCGACCGTAACCCACGATGATTCTGGCATGTTCTTGTGGTGCTTAACATCCCGGTCGCCGTTGTCTTTCTTGTAATATTGCTTGCGACCATAGATGCCGGATCCCATGTAAGCCGGATTCGCGATAACCTCGATAATCCGGGGTGCAGCCCAGGCACCACCATTACGCGTACGAATGCCGTCCTTGGTAAGCCCTGTGACGATGGCGCGGCAACCCTTGCCGGCAACATACTCAGAAAATATTCGCTGGACGATTTCCGCCTCGGAGTCCACGATAACTGGCTTGTGGTCCTCCCCGATGGCGTACCCGAATTTCATGGTCACCGCCACCTGGCCTCTGAGGGCCTTGCCCCTAGCGCCCATCCGCGCCCGTTCTCGGATGTTCCCTAGTTCTATCTTTCCGACAACGGCCATGATGTCGAAGGTGTTCCGGTCGATAGTGTCTTTGACACTCTCAAGGCGAATGTCGGTGCCTTCTAGTGCCTCAGAGAGAGCCGCAGCGGGGTACAGACCACGGGACAGACGGTCAGACTTCCAGCACACGATCACGTCGAATACACCGTCTTGCACGTCCCGAAGAAGCCCTTGGAATCCGGTCCGGCGTTTGCTGGCACCGGAGCCTACGTCCTTGTATTCCTTGACGACGGTATATCCAATATCTTCGCAGTAGGCTGCGATGTCCCTATGTTGCTCGCCTAGGGATACTTTGTCATCCTCGGCCTGCCTCTCCGTCGATACCCGAATGTAAGATGCCGCTCGTATCATCCTTTTTTCTCCCCCGCTTGGGCCGGTTGGCCATGTAATGTTCTATCGAGTCTGTCCTAACAAGCCAGTCATGTCCGGCTTTGACACCGTGGACTGTTCCCGACTCCAAGAGCCGCCGGATGTGTGCCTGAGAAATCCCTGATTTGGCGCTGGCCTGCTTTGTCGTAAGAAAACCTTCAATCATAGCCTCATTATACACTATATCGTGTGTTGAATAAAGAGGACCGGGTAGAATGTTACCCGATTGCCCAACCTCTCCACGACCTCTATGATGGCCAAAAGCAATCAAACTAGCGTTTGATTAATCGGAGGTAATATGCGAGAAAATACTCTCAAGCAGAAGCTGAACGCCGGTAACGCTGTTTTCGGCGTAATGATCACTTTCCCATCACCACAAGTTGTAGAGATGCTTGGCTCTTTGGGGTTCGATTGGGTTTTAATCGATAACGAACATGGGTCAATAACCGTCGAAAACTCGGAAGATCTGATTCGTGCCTCCGAACTTACTGGCATTGCTCCGATCATCCGTCCTGTCAGCAACAAACCTGAGATTATCGCTCCCTTTTTGGACCGGGGTGCGTGGGGCGTACAGATTCCCCACGTAAATACAGCAGAGGAGGCTCGGGCGGCTGTGGACGCGGTCAAGTATCATCCCCTGGGGCATAGGGGCATGTTCAGCGGGAGCAGGCCAGCGGGGTATGGACTTTCAGGCTCGACAGCGGATTACGTGGAAGAGGCCAATCGCAACACCCTTGTTTGTCTGATGCTGGAAGAAGTCGAGGCCATTGAGAATCTAGAGGAGATGGTGGAGGTGGAAGGTGTTGACGTGTTCTTCATCGGCTCCGGAGACCTTTCTCAATCGATGGGCTACCCCGGACAACAGACCCATCCAGAGGTTCAGGCGTTAATGGAAAAAGGTGTGACCGTTATCCGTGAGGCGGGACGCGTGTCCGGTCTCAGCTGCCCAGACTCATACGTTCCTAAATTCTTGGACATGGGCGTTCAATATTTTCATGGTAGCGTCAACAGATTGCTTCAATCATCCAGCGTCAGTTACCTGGAAGAGATGCGCAAAGCCGCTTCCACCGCCGGACTTTAAGGCAGCAGTCGTGGTAGCGACGGAATACAATGATGTCTCGTGCCTGTAATGGACGAAGTATAAACCGGTTATGAAAACCTTGTTGGCCCTTGCATCACTGCTCGTTTTCGGCTTTTTGCCGGGGTGCACTGCTGAACAACCAACGGTGAGTTTGGCAGCCACGCCCATTCCTGCGCCAACACCCGACATCGGAGCCACGGTGGATGCAGCCGTGGAAGCTGCCTTGGCTGCATCCCTGCCGACAAATACGCCCCGTATCAAGGCGACTCTTTCGCGTTTGCAACCAACCCCGACGGCTGCGCCAACACTTACGGTCCGTCCAACTGCAACTCCAACCCCGGTTCCCACCCCTACCCCCGAGCCGACGGTTACACCGATCCCGGCACTAACTCCAACGCCGGTCCTTGCCCCGACCGCTACGCTGTCGCCTACACCTAGACCGACCGCAAGTCCCACTTTAAAACCGATCACCGGGTATCGGATATTTTTCAACGGCGATGCGGTGGATCCCCTACAAAACAAAGTTTCTGTTCTAGGTGGAACCGTTTCACTGAACCCGGCCCCTGATTCAGACGGTAGATACGAAAAAGGCAAGAGGGTCACCTTTTTGTTTACGGGACACAATGTCGAATGGGGCGAGGTGGACACGTCAGGAATGTTTCAATCAGTGACAATGGATTCGGACCGATATGTCACCGTAAACATCCGTCCAACCCCAACGCCACGACCCACCTACCCGCCTCCCACGGCGACGCCAGTACCAACTCCACCGCTGCTCCATAAAGCTCAAGTCGAGGCGTTGGTTTACCTGATGATCGCCACCTGTAAGCTATCTATCGACAAGGCCTACGGCACTGAATCTCCCGTTGCCTATGACACCCGGTATTTGGGGGAAGATAGCTGGCTTGTAGAAGCATCATGGCCGTCAGTCGTTTCTTACGGGCAATGGAGCGTGGACTCGGTTCTATTGACGGCAGCACCCTTCAATACAGACGCCCAGACAGTGCTCGACTTAGGTAACCGCTGCCGCCTCTAATAAGGAATCAGTCCTGTCACGCCATCGGTGACAAAAACCAGATTTTAGTCAAAAATATTGGCGTCCACCATACAGTAACAAGGCCAGAGGTCTAAGCCATACCCCCTGGCCCAAGGGTCACGGGATCGTGGTGCTAGAATGGATGTGCCTTCCCCTCTCGTGGTTGTGAGGGTAGGGCTTGCTACGGCCCCACGCTCTTTACTGATTGTGGGGCCGCTTTAATGCGCCGTCGCTTTGGGACGCGTTTTCTCTGTTGTAGCCTTATTAGCTCTCGCAGCATCAAGGCCGGGTTAGTAGGGTATCTACTCCCATACCGCCAGGTATCTACCGCATTCCGCGACACCCCAATTTCATCAGCAATAGCAGCCAAGGTCCAACCTTTCAATCGCAGTTCTGCTATCGCCGTCTGCACGTCATTCATACAGCGATTATACCATCAGTGTGGCTACTATGGATTTCATTCGTCCGCCACATTTCCTATTGATAACATACCTATACTGTAAGTATTATTAGCTACGTAGCAAGTTCTACAATACAACCACACTAGGGAGGTATCCACCATGGCAACACCCAAGACCCTGGACGAACAGATCGCCCAAAGCAAACTCCGCGCCCTGGCCCAAGGCGTCCGTATCTGTCGGCTGGAAGGTTCCGAGCCGCAGATGTGGGCCGTTCCCAGCACCAGCAACGACGGCACGGCTTACCTGCTGGAAGTCCATCCACAGGGCGACATCACCTGTACTTGCCCAGGCAACGTCTACCGCAATAGCTGTAAGCACCAGGGAGCTCTTATGCTGGCGCTGGACGCTGCGGCCCAGCTAGAGCTTGCCACGGCTGCGGCCCAACAGGATAGGGACAACGCCGAAACTACTTTCCCTGACAACCTGGAAGCGGAACTAGCAGACCTCTTCTAAGCCTCTCTTGGCCGGTTCCTACCCTGGGACCGGCCACAACGTTTCCCCAAATAAACGTTTGAGAGGCGAAGCATGTCTGAAAGAATCTATGACATCGTAACCAGTAAAATCCTGGACGCCCTGGACTGTGGCACGGTCCCATGGCAGAAACCTTGGGCCAATGGCCTACCCCGCAACGCAGCTACCAACCGTCAATACTCGGGCGTGAATGTCTGGCTGCTGGGCCTGGCACCCTATAGCGATTCCAGATGGGTAACCTACAAACAGGCCGCGCAGCTTGGTGGCCATGTCCGAAAAGGTCAGCGTTCGACACTGGTCATTTTCTACAAGCAACTACAGGTTGTTAAGGAAACGGACGGCGGAGAATCCACCAGGTCGATACCGTTGCTCAGGTATTACTCGGCTTTCAACGTTGAGCAAATTGACGGGTTAGACCTTCCCGCCGTCCAGACCAACACCGTCGAGCCGATAGCGGCTGCCACGGCAATCGTAGGCGGTATGCCCAACCCGCCCCGCATCGACCACGACGGCGGCAACCGAGCCTACTATGTGCCAGCCAGAGATAGTATCCACCTACCCCGGATAGACACGTTCAACGGAGCCGCTGAGTACCATTCCACGCTGTTCCACGAACTGGCCCATTCCACTGGCCACCCCACCCGGCTCAACCGGAAATCCCTGGACACCCCGGCCCCATTCGGTTCCCCCGTCTATTCCAGAGAAGAATTGGTGGCGGAGTTTGGGTCCGCGTTCCTGTGTGCCCAGGCCGGTATAGATAACACCCTGAATAACAGCGCCGCCTACATCAAGGGTTGGGCCAAGGCGCTCCGAGCCGATAACCGGCTGGTAATCAGCGCCGCCAGCCAGGGGAACAGGGCTGCGGACTACATCTTGGAGGGTGCGTAAATGTTTGTTGACGATAAAGGCCAGCAAAACATAATACGTGCTTTCCTCGAAGTCCAGATCGTCCACTGTGGACGCACGGCGGAAGAGGCCGCCATGTTCGTCCAAGACGTGGTAAACGACTGGATAGCCTCTGAACCCCGCCCATGGCGTAGCTTCAATGTGGACGGGTACAGATTCAGAATTCAAATCTGCGGTCCCGGCGAGATTCAGATAGGCCGGGAGCCGTAAAGGTTAACCCCAGCAGCACCCTGGGGTCTCTACGGGTCCCAGGGTGCCAACCGCCAATCAATGCGAGGGAGAAGAATAATGGACAACACGATCTACGTTTCAGTGTCTGGCGGCATCGTCAACGCTGTTTATACCGATAAGGATTTCAAAGCCCGAATCAATGTGGTGGTGATGGACTTAGATAACGACGGCTGCGAATGTGGCGGCGCTGATCCACATTCCCACGAAACCTATGAATTACAGCCGGTCACGAACAAGGAATAGCACCCTGGATGTCAAGAACCCCTTGGCCAACCACCGGATGCCAGTGCAACAAAATTCACCAAATCGTTGCGGAGATTCACATGACCACCACGATCTTAGCCACGACGAACGGGTATAAGCCCACCCCAAAACAAAAGGTGTTGCGACAGCGCGCAAGCGGAAACGTCGCAATCCGGTCCACCCTACCGGAATACTTAGAACCGCCGGAAGTAGACGCTCTGATCCACGCGGCACCCCATGGCCAATCCAGGCTTATCATGTTGGAGCAATGGCGGGCCGGGCTGCGGGTATCCGAAGCCGTGGCCCTAGAAGTCGCGGACCTACAGCTTGACGGAGATCAACCAACATTACGGGTTCGCCAGGGCAAAGGCTCCAAGGCCCGCGTGGTTCCGGTCCACCCGGAACTGGCCTCGGCCTTTCGGCAGCTGATTGACTTTGGCAACGTGCGCCACGGGCCATGGCGGTGGACGAAAGAGGCACTGAGACGCGCCCAAGAGTTGGGAACCATCCCCGCCGGCCGATGGGCCGGGACGCATACCTTGCGTCATAGCGCCGCCCGGCATTGGCTGGCTAACGGCGTGCCAATCAACCACGTCAGCCGGTGGCTGGGCCATGCGTCGATTGCGACTACGCTGGTCTACCTGGAGATTTTGCCAGACCCCACGGGGTACATGGACCGGGTGCCGTGATTCCTGCTGCCACGCCTCTGGACGCCAGAAGCCCCCGGCTAACCCCCGGGGGTTTAATTTTGTTCTTTTTTTTTGCTGGAATGTTACAATCCGACCCCTACAGAGAACGACTTGCGCCGACCAACGATAGGACAGCTGATGAAAACTAGAAAAATGGGTAGTCGATCTAGCATCTTTGACCCATTCACCTGGCCGTAGCAAACTGGCATTTCGTTAGCAATGCAACCGGGAAAATAGGTTACAGATATGTTTCTTAGTCGGGTTATTGAGGCCAGGATTGCATGAACGGGAACGTGAGACGCCCGTCCGTTCGGCCACCTTCTCTTTGAATCAGGCTGTGTGCTGGCTTCGAGTTATGGGGATTCCCCCGAAAACTCTTGTTTCAACTGCTCCTCTACCGCCTCGGCGTAAGCCACCATTTCTTTGGCCCGCTTGTAAGCGCTTCCAGCTCTTCTTTAATCTCAGCCAACTCAGTTAGCATCTCGGCCTGGGTCATAGTCCGGTTACCCGCGGGTACAGCTTCATATGGCGGCTGGTTCATAAGTAACCGATGGACGCTGGATTTACCAGTGTAAACGCCTAGGCCTTCCAGCAGTTTGGCGATGCGAATAGATCCAATCCCTTCCCCATGCCACCGGCGCACGGCGCCAAAAACCGTGGGCGGGATACTCGGTGAGCGGCCCTGTTTCATGGCTTTACCTGCCTCAATGGTCAAGATAGTGCTGGAAGGGGCAAGAGGCCGCTTAAATCCTTCCCAAAAAGCCAACCTGAACCGTTGTGGTGGATTTCCCCAGGTGCCTATTTTGACGCTAGGCCGGCTGAAGGCAACTTGCTCTGCCAAACACGCAGGTAATCCATTTGGGCGCTATGCCCCTTGTCAGACCACCGCCAATAAGTCCGCCAATGCATCCCCTTGGGTTTCCATGGGAAAGGTTCCATCTGTGTTTGTCAACCAAAAAGCCACCCATTGCGATGTTCGAAAAGCCACCCACATTTTAGGTCTGATGATGAGTTGGGCCTCCACCTGGAACGGCCTGGGTGGGTCAGGCGACCCAGGAACGAAGCGGGGATCACGTTGTCTATGATCCCACAGAGGTACCCTAAACTGGCCCACGTAATAGGGGGGTCCCACGCATCTTGCATAGCGGTTTAATTTGCCTTGGCCAACTTTTCGGCTGGCATAGGTACGTGAAGGTAGCCTACGCCCGAGCGAATATCAAGTGGTGGGGCGAGCGCGTTGGAGACATCGCTCAAGTGACCGAGCATGCGTTCAGCGGCTGAGCCTGTAAGAACCCGCGTTTGATAGTGTACCCGAGGGTCGCGGTTTTTGACGTATAGCGGAAACAGTTGGCACATCATCCCGCTGGCCGAGAAGGAGACCCGGACCAAGAGCCCCTCGGCGTGGCTATTACCTGATCCGAATGCAAAGTTACCCAGACTGTAAAAGATGAGCCGATTCCCATAGACCTCATATGGCTGGACGACGTGTGGATGGTGGCCGATCACTAAGTCGGCTCCGCATTCAATGGCGTGATGGGCCTTTGCCCTGTCTTCGTCCAAAGGATGACCCTCGTATGGGATGCCCCAATGGAAAGTAACCACCACCCAGTCGACCAGACCCCGCAGCCCAGCAACGTCCTCCTGCAACTCCGTCTCCGTTCCCGTTGCAGCGCCGGGCCGCTGGCTCGTCGCGGCACACCGTTTGTTCCAGTAGTAACCGAGCAGTCCAACACGCCATTCGCCCGCCTGGAGGATGAGTGGCGACCGGGCCTCGGAAAGGTCGCGGCCGATGCCGATCCGGCGCAGTCCGGCCCGATCCGCGGCTTCAACGGTCTCGAGCACGCCGCCCAGTCCGCAGTCCATCAGATGATTGTTGGCCAGGGTAACGACGTTGATCCCGCCATCCACAAGCACTGACGCAACGCCCGGATCAACCCGGTAACTGTAGTGCCGCTGTTCCAACCTGGCTTTTTTGGCAATAGGCCCTTCATGGTTGGCGAGAACGATGGGGCTGTCCTTCAGTAATGGCGACACTGACCGGAATGGATAGTCCCGGCCCTGGGTGGCGATCGGGCGCTTTGCCCGCTTGGCGAGCATAACGTCGCCTACAGCGACCAGGGAGATGGGCGCGGATTGTATATGGGCCAGCTTATCTTCGAGCTGTTCCCGCGAGAGGAGATGGCAGTCCTCCGGTACGCTTGCCTGAGCCCAAGCAGGTAAACCTTTCGTCATACCAGGGCCTCTTCGCATGCGTAGAGCCGACGATACGCCTCACAATTGATAAGCAACTGCTCATGTGTACCCGAGCCAACGATCAATCCACGGTCGAGGACGACGATGCGGTCGGCACGGGGGATAGTCGACAGTCGGTGGGCGATGACGATCACAGTCCGGTCCCGCAGCAAAGATTCAAATGCATTTTGTAGTGCTTCCTCGGCCGGTGGGTCCAACGCCGCCGTGGCATCGTCTAGAATCAATATGGGGGCATCGCGAATCAACGCCCGGGCAACAGCTATTCTTTGGCGCTGGCCGACGGAGAGCGTCGCTCCGTGCTGGCCGACATGCGTTTCGTACCCATCCGAAAGCTGGCCAATGAATTTATCGTCGAACGCGACGCGAGCCGCGAGATCAAACATCTTATCGGGGGCATCGGGGCGCCCGTATCGAATATTCTCTCTGATCGAGCCTGTTAACAATCGCGGATCCTGAGGCACGACGGCAATTAGGTGGCGCAACGACCTGGGTTCGGCCGTGTAGATGTCGATGCCGTCCAACAGAATGCGGCCTAGCTGAAGCCGGTATAACCCAAGGAGCAAATTAACTAACGTGGTCTTGCCCGCTCCGCTCTCGCCAACCAGTGCGATGGTCTCTCCTGGCTGCACTTCCAGTGAAAAATCCTCGAGGATCGGTGGCCCCCCATTGTAGCCGAATGTGACTCGGTCGAACTTGATGTGCCCCGACCCCCGGGTCAACTTAACACTGCCACCCTTATCATGGGTTGAAGTGTCCAAGTCGAGAAGGGCGAATACCCGCTCTGCCCCTGCCAAAGCTGACTGGACAGTGGCAGCTCGGTTGGACAAAGTACGCACGGGTGAGTAGAGCGCTCTGAGGTACAAAAGAACAGCGACCAGGCTACCGATAGTAAGCACTCCGTTAGAATGTTCAAAAGTGCCCATGGTGATGACGGCAACGAGTCCAACCGTGAATAGGAGGTCCATCACTGGGCTCAAAGACGCCCTGAGTTTAAGTACTGGACTCTCCGAACTATCCATATCCAGGATAACTCGCTGGTGTAGGGTGTGGGCCATCGCCCGTTCCACCCAACGGGTATTCATTCGTGCCAGCGCCTGCCGGTTGCCCTCTTGGGTCAGGAACT
>DAOUHE010000174.1:0-4019 GCA_034428715.1 Dehalococcoidia bacterium
TATATAAAACTCGCCAAGCTATGGGGTAATTATAGCCATACCGACGGCCAACGTCTCACAAATGGACAATGGTTTAAAGAATGCCGACGATTTACTCAGAGGGATATTCAGCCATATGGGAAATGTGGGATATAGCGCGTTAGCGTCTGTCCCACGCATGATGTTGTTGTACATCAGCACTGACCGTGCGCTGGGCCTCTTGTCTCAGACGATGGGCAACTTGGAAAAGGCATCAACCCATTTTGAAGATGCCCTCGCCTTTTGCCGCAAGGCGGGATACCGGCCAGACCTGGCGTGGACCTGCTGCGACTTTGCCGATTGTTTGGACCAGCATGACGGCCATGAGGACCGTGCCAAGGCAATGGCTCTGCTGAACGAGTCGCTGGCCATCGCCACCGAGCTGGGAATGCGCCCTTTGATCGCGCGGGTAAGCGAAAGGCTAGAACGAGTCCACGCAAAGCCGGATCCCGCCCCCGCCTACCCGGACGGCCTGACGGAACGAGAAGTAGAGGTTCTGCGTTTGGTCGCATCGGGCAAGACCAACCTGGAGATATCCGAAGAGTTGGTCATCGCCGAAGGCACCGCCCGGAGGCACGTGGCAAATATCTACGAAAAGATCGGCGCCAGCAACCGAGTAGAAGCGGCGGCCTACGCGGCACGGCAAGGTCTTTCCTCATGACAACCCGTGATCGACGGTCCAGCCCGTTTGTCGGGCGCCAGCGGGAGATGGCCGAGCTTACGGATGCCCTGTCCGGCCGTGGGCAAATGGTGATGCTGGCAGGTGAGCCAGGCATCGGCAAGACTCGCACGGCCCAGGAGTTGGCTACCCTGGCCTTGGCGAAAGGCGTCCGGATTCTTTGGGGCCGGTGCTACGAACAGGAAGGCGCACCACCCTACTGGCCTTGGGTTCAGATCATGCGGGCTTACGTCCAACAGGCCGGTGCAGAACAACTTACCACGGAGATTGGAGCCGGCGCCGCCGGCATTGCCGAGATCATCCCAGAGATACGAGGAAAACTAACGGACCTGGAAACGCTTCCAGCCCTGGAGCCGGACCAGGCTCTATTCCGGCTTTTCGACTCCATTACCACATTCCTGAAGAACGCTTCCCAGAATCAGACCCTCATGCTAGTACTGGACGATCTCCATTGGGCCGACCGATCGTCTTTGTTGTTGTTGGAGTTCCTTGTCCGGGAGTTGGGGGAGTCCCGGCTTTTGCTGGTAGGCTGCTATCGTGACACCGAGCTTTCGCAGCAGCCTCTCCTGGCCGAGACCTTAGCCCAGCTATCTAGAGAGCCAACCTTTCGGCGTCAGGTGCTCAGGGGCTTGGGCCAAGATGAGCTTGGACGATTCATCGAGACCACCACCGGAGTACAGCCTTCCCCGGAGTTGACTGACGAACTTTATGCCCACACCGAGGGCAACCCATTTTTCATGACCGAAGTCATCAGGCTGATGTCGGAAAGTGGAGATTTGACCGCCGGGCACATCGGCACCCCCGGAGGACTAAGGATTCCCGATGGCGTCCGGGAGGTGATCGGGCAGCGGCTTAACCGGCTGTCGGCGCAATGCAACGAGTTGTTGACCAGCGCTTCCATCATCGGAAGGGAGTTTGATTTCGGCCTGCTGAATATTCTCAACGGCGCAATGTCCGAAGACCAGTTGCTCCAGGCGGTAGACCAGGCGGTGCCATTCCATTTGATCGAGGAGGTACCCGGCCAAATGGACCGCTACCAGTTCGGCCACTCTCTGATTCAGCAGGCCCTGGCCGATGGGGTGACTACGAGCCGCAGGGTACGGCTGCACGCCCGAATCGCGGAGGCCTTGGAAGCGTTGTATGGAGATGACGCTGAGGCCCACGCCGAGGAGTTGGCGCACCATTTCGCCGAAGCCCAGACGTCGACGGGTCCAGACCAACTGGTGCGGTATTCCCTTCTGGCCGGAGAGCAGGCGCTGGCTTCCTATGCCTACGAAGACGCGCTTGCTCATTTTGAAAAAGGCCTGGCCGCCCGGGAAATGCCCTTGTCCGGAACAGAGGCCGCCTCCGATGAAGAGGCCGCGGCCCTGCTGTTCGGCTTTGCGCGGGCCCAGTCCGTCACGCTGCCAAGGCACCGGCTTGCCGAGGTCGGAAAAACCATCAGGCCAGCGTTCGACTACTATGTTCGGGTGGGTGACGTTACCCAGGCCATGGCTATCACCGAGTACATCGGTGGCCTTAGCGGGGGACCAAATGCAGTGGAAATTCTAACTGAGGCCTTAAATTTCGTGCCTGTCGGCTCTCCCCAGTCAGGGCGCATCCTAACCCGGTATGCGGCGATATTAGACACCAGCCTTGGAGAGCATAACGCCGCCATAGATGCTCTGGACCAGGCCCTCGAAATCGCCCAGCGTGAAAACGATGTTGTAATGGAAATCCAAGTTTTGGCCAGGATGGCTGTCCTTCAGTACATGCAACTAGACTACCAGCAAAGCCTGGATAAATGCCTACGTGCCATTGAACTGATCCCCCTCATCAGCCGGCCCTCGGACTATCCCATTTATTGGTATGCGGTTCGGGATCTCATTGCCCTGGGGCGAATCGGGGAAGCATGGCCACACGCTGCTCGCCAGCTTGAGTTAGCAGAGGAATCCCGCTCAAGATTCGATCTTGCCCAGGCACTGCATGCTAACGGGTTCTTGGCGTACTTGGAGGGGAATTGGGAGGCTGCACGGGAATTTAGCGACCGGGGTTTGAAGATAGATCACCGGGATGTCCGGCTTCTCAACTGGCGATCTGACTTAGAGAATGGTTTAGGGAATTTCGCTGATGGGGAGTTATACCTTGATCGAATACTGGAGACGGTCCGCCTCGCTCCCTCCGATATTCCGCAATTAGATCACCAGGTTGTTCCATTGACTATAGGCGTGGCTGCTCGCATCACCGGCGTAGCCAGTCGATTCGAAACAGCTGCATCGGCGGCCGAGTTCGTCCTTTCCTCACCGTCGGGGCTCCAGCCCCGCACCGCCCAATTGAGCAGGACTGGATTGGCATTGCTAGCAGTCCAAATGGGTGACGTGTCCGCTGCGAAGGAGCAGTATTCATTTCTCAAGTCCTGGCCAATATCTAGGACTCCGCTAAATTTGATGTGCGGTTATCGGGTTCTGGGCCTGCTGGCTCAGACCATTGGCAATCTAGACGATGCCACAGGCCACTTCGAGGACGCATTGGGATTTTGCCGCAGAGCGGGCTACCGCCCCGACCTGGCCTGGCCTGGACCTGCTATGACTTCTCTGACGCACTCCTGCAACGCGATAGCCGTGGTGAAGGTTCAAAAGCACTTTCTTTGTTGGAGGAGTCGCTCTCTATCTCCACCGAATTGGGTATGCGCCCGCTGATGGGGCGGGTAAACGAACGGCTGGCACAGGTTCAGGCCCCTTCGTCGAGGCCCCCTGCGTACCCGGCCGGCCTTTCCGAAAGGGAAGTAGAGGTGCTTCGCCTCCTGGGGTCGGGCAAGAGCAACGCCAACATAGCGGCGGAGTTGGTTCTGAGCGTCAGGACGGTCGAGCGCCATATCTCGAACATCTACGGCAAGACCAACTCTCATGGCAGGGCCGAAGCCACTGCGTTCGCCTTCACCCACGGGTTGATGTCCTCTTAGTAGTTCCTGGGTATTTCCCGCCACGCATAACGAACTTATCTCACTGAATGCCCTGTATTTTTGTTCCCTGACGACGTGTGCCTCATTTGACGGAATGGGTGTTTCCCTGGATGGCATGAAGTTCCCTCTATCGTAGGGTCTTTGGTGTCAGGTGATTTGCCGGACGCTATAGGCGTAAGCCACTGGCGCCCGGCGGACACCTGGCTAACCAGAGCACACAGGAGGGCAGTTATGACCAGTCGAACGTCGAGAAGTAAGGTGGACCCCATCAGTTGGACAGTATTGGAGCAATGTTAAGTGAGGGTCCCGCTGTCTTTCCAAGGTCTACCAATGCTCTGGTTGGCGGCCACCTCCTCTCTTTTGACTGTTCATCTGATTGCA
>DAOUHE010000175.1:0-62105 GCA_034428715.1 Dehalococcoidia bacterium
TGCTATATGAAAACGGGGAATTTGAGCGAATCAGGCCGCATTTGATGCCCTTGGAATGCGGGATTATATTTGACGGTATCCCAGAAGGAGCTATATCCAGGAAAGTTGGTTTGATCTGGGGAATCCCGGTCCAGACCTGCTGCCAAACTTCAAACCCCCAAACCTGCCCGACTCGAACCAGTGAATTTGGAGCTTGCTGTCCCGCTACCGGGCATGGTCCGGATTTCTGGACCGCGTAGCTGGGAATGGGACGGCTGAGATTGCTCTTTATGCTACTATAGGGACGTTGGGCTATCCGATGGTTACGAAAGCCTCATGGCGAAGCCTAAAATGGGCAAGGTGGGGTAACATATCTCCGAATTCCCATCCCGTGCGTCCGGCTTTAGGCGGCCCCTAATCTTGGAGGGCCAAATAGCCCGGTGGTCAAGCATAGCCCGGTCATCGATCCCTTGAGTTCGCGGTAGACCTCGTGGTTTTGACCAAATTGAGGGCCTATTCGCGGGCGGAGCCAGGCATACAGGCAGTGGTCGGTCGAACTTACATTGGGCAACTCGCTAAGGTGTCGAAGGGAACGGATGGAGTGGGTTCCGCTTCCCAGGTTTCGATTGCGGCGGAGGTTACCGCACCGGTCTTGGTGCTTAACCTAAACTATGTTCCGGTCAACGTGTCCACTGTTCGCCGGGCGGTGGTGCTTCTGGTCAAGGGAAAGGCCGAGATGTTGGAGAACCACCGAGGCCAACTTCACACTGTAGACAGCATCATTGACGCGCCGTCCATCATCCGCTTGGCTTATCTGGTCAAGCACCCCTTTTTACCCAGAAAGCTGTCCAAGAAAGAGGTTTTTCTCAGAGACCGCTATACCTGCCAATACTGCGCCAAAAAAACCCAGGATCTTACCCTGGACCACGTGGTGCCCCGCCGCCAACATGGGCCACATACCTGGGACAATGTGGTGACTGCCTGCACCCGATGCAATCTGCGAAAAGCGGGACGGACCCCGGCGGAAGCAAATATGAAGCTGGCCAAAATCCCCAAAGCGCCGGACCCAAATCCGTACCTGATCCTTCAAAACAGGGTGATATTGGATGAATGGCAACCGTATCTGCCCTGGGCGATGCGGGGCCCTCAAGAGGAATAAACCTGGGGTTCGCGGCGGTAGCGAATTCCTGTGAAAATGCGCCTTAGTTGCGGCTAGGTAGGTGGCGTTCTAACTTGGCCAACGGCCATTCCATTACCCGGTCATCGGTATACTGAACCGACACTGTTTCCTTGAGACGGTGGCTTACTATCACCTTGGCTTTCCCATCGGGAGTTTCCACCTCTTCGCCGATGCGGGGCATGGCTTTATTGACCTGGCGGTATTGCTCGTACTCGAACCTCAAGTAGCAACGCAAAACATGCACCCCTTTCCATTTCCTGGTTTTGCCGCAGGTTGCCCAGGTCCGACGCGGTGGCCACACGAAGCACCGCGGGCATCAATCTACCCTCGGTTTGAGCCTAGACCACGTCCTGAGGAGTTCGGACCACCTGTCCCAGTTCTGGCCCTTTTTCGCCTTGTACCACCACGTATTTGTGGGGGCGAAGATCCAGCCCGCTGGAATCGGCATAGGTTAGGGGGTCGGCGCTGCGAATACGTATCGCTACTACTTTGCTCATGGTTGGCTCACCGTTGTCCGCCTAAGTGCTCACATTGGCGAGAGGTAATTTTATCATTAAAATTTCCAGCGCGAGACGTGGGCTGGCGTTGCTATCCAACGCTTCCAGCGTTTCCAACAGTGATTTGATGAAATTCACCGTGTCGACGGTGCTCAATCCGGTGGCTGTCAATCTGAGGTCATCAATTCGGTGAGAATTTTGGAGGTAGTCCTCTGCGCCCTCTTTGATCAATAGCAGATCACGCCACCAGCGTAACCACAAGTAAAGTACCTGGCGAGCCGCTTCCCGGTCCCTGGAAAAAATGGTGGCGATTTCTCCGGCGTAGGCAAATCTCCTGTCAAGGCCACCTTGGCAAATCTCCATGAGCTGGTCCAACTTGGCCTCATGATCCGCCAAGACCTGGGGACTCTCTCCGGCGGTGATCGCCCAGCCAAGGCAACCCCGGGAAAGGCGCGCCAACCGCTCGGAAGTTTCCGGGCTGTTGCCATATTGGGACTCCAACTGGTGTTCTATTTGGTATTTGGGCGACGGCAAAAGGTTCAGCCGGCGGCAGCGGGACCGGATGGTGTTAAGAAGGGCGTCTTCGTTGGTTGTAAGCAATAGGAACATCACCTGTCCAGGGGGTTCCTCCAGGGTTTTCAAAAGGCTGTTGGCGGCCTCATCACTCATGGAGGCGGCGTCATCAAAGATGATTACTGTGAAAGTTCCTTCGTACGGTTTCAAACTTACCTGGCGAAGTATTTCTTTGATGTCGCTGATTCCGATGACGGTGCGGGTCGGGCCGTCGTCGGCGCTCTGGCCGATTCCGACCACTCGAACATCGGTGTGTTGACCTTGGGCGATACGGGTGCACTGGAGGCATTCTCCGCAGGGTGCCGGTGCTGGATCGGAACAGTTGACCGCCTTGGCAATGTCCAAAGCCAGGGTCATCTTGCCAACATGGGGTGGTCCCACCAAGAGGTAGGCATGGGCCGGTTGTCCCAGCCTCAAGCTAGGCTCGATCTGCCGTAATATATGGTCCTGTCCGCGAATCCGCCACATGGTTGTTGAAGGCTGTCCAGTCCGAACCTTATACTGGGTAAATGCTGAAATCGATGTCAAACAAGGGACAACACCAAACGGAGCCCTTGGTTCATCTCGGACAATTGCTCAGCCGGTAATGTTGATACACGTTCGCTCAGATCCCGTTTGTCCAGGGTGATCAACTGGGAGACGTTAATTACCGATTCCCTGGGAAGTCCGCTTTGCGCCGGCGTCAGAGCTAGGTTGCCGGGTGCTTCTGACAACCCAGTGTTGGAGGTGATAACCGCCACGGTGACGGTTGGAATTCGGCTGGCGTTGAAAGCGTCCGACTGAACCACGACAACCGACCGCCGGATTCCTGGCTCAGAACCTCTGGGGACCGCCAAGCTAGCCCACCAGATGTCACCCCGGTTCAGGACCATTCTTCCTTCGATAGCGAACTTAGCTGCAATTGCTCCAAAAGTGGATCGATGTTGGTTTCCTCAGACCCCTGGCATAAACACCGTTAAGCTCTTCGGTTACACCCGCATCCTTATGGTCCTGAAGAAACGCTTGGAGTGCTCTCTGGAATAGCTCGCTTCGGGAGAGGCCCATACGTTTTGCGAGAGATTCCGCCGCTTGAAAGAGGGGGTCTGGAAGTGAGATGGCGGTTTTCATATTTGAAGTATAACTTAAGTTATACTGACGTCAATTATTGTTTGTGCCATGGTTTGATCCTGTGGCGAAGCTCTTCATCGCTGATGGTTTGGCCAGCCTGAGAATCTCTAAATCCGCGGTCAATCATGCGGGCAACAGCCAGTTCGCGAAGAATTTCATCATAGGAACTATCGTCGGGTTGTTGCTGAACAATCTTGGCGATTTTTTCCTTTGCTGAAGCCATTTTCACCTCTTCTTTACGCGGCCTGACCTCTGCGCCTAGGGCGCTTCCTCCAGCACCTATTTGTTAATTGTTGCTTGCATCAATGTAGGTATATCGAAGGCTGTTGAGCACCGGTTGCCAGTTCACGCGATAGTGGCCTTCAAGTTGTACTTCAGAATTCTTCCGACCCGTCGGCTTGCCTATAACGCCATGCAATTCATGACAGCCGCGAAAATACCCGTAAATCTTCTTTGCCGGATCATTATAGATGGGTCCCTGATAGAACAGAGGGTCTTCAGCTAAAATGAGGACACCAGTCTCTTGGAAACCTGCCCGCTTCAATTGCTCCACAAACGCCAGATCCAGACAAAACGCGAACATTTGCTCGGGGTATTGACCGTTCCGGGGGTATTTCACCTCGATGGCAAAGCGCAACTCTTCTTGCCGTCCCGAGTATACCGATACATCGATCTCTCTCTTGGGGAATTGTGTCTTGTTCCCGAAGAAAAAAGAGACGTTTCTTTCAAATTGAACTTTGCAGGCGGCCAGATGTGTACGCAGGAACAATCCAAGCTCGTGCTGCAGGCTGAACTCATTGTAGATTTCAACCTCACCCTTTGAAACGGACTCGATAAACATCCGGATAAGTTCCCGCATCTTTCGTATCTCTTCGGATAATATATTTAGATGGATTCCCCACACCAAGTCGCAATGCATTTTGTCCTGGTGACTCCCCTGGCGGCGGGTGAGACGGCTTAATAGCCATCGCCCCGGACCGCCGTGCTGGGAGCCTACACCCGATCCATCCAATATCCAGGGCGCCGCCGTAGGTGCATGACTGCCAGGACGACAATCTCATGGGCATCGATGCGATAAAGAATACCGAAAGGGAATCCGGGTACCAATCGTCGGTAGATACGGGGCCTAAACCACCCGGCCGACATGGGGGTCTTCGGCCATGCGTCGCGCGGTTCGTTGGACTTCGGCGAGGAATGCGCTGTCAAGCCCATATGCTTGCCTCTCGTAATACTCAGATGCTTCAAGCATTTCTTCCTCAGCAGGAATGAGAAAGACAACACTTCTCATTTGAGTCTTTTTTCGGCGTCCTCGAAAACTTTTTCTGCTGGGTTGCTTTCACTGTTTCCGGCGCGGTATGCTTGGTATCGATTCTCAGCTTCCAGTAGCCAAAGCTCCTCGGACTCTATGTCCTCGATTTGTTCAAGGGTGGTCAACAGGCGCTCAACTAGGAGCGCCCTTTCTCGTGGCGATAACTTCATTGCGTCGCTTTCGACCTCGTTGAAATTCCTTGCCATCCCATCGGCCTCCAGCGCTTGATTCCACTTACCCATTCTACGCCCCAATCCCCTTCACACCACGTCGCAATGCATCAGGTCTTGGTAGCTCTCCCGGCGGCGTATGAGGCGGGTTTTCCCGTCGCGGACCAAAACCATGGGGGGCCTGGGGATGAGGTTGTAGTTGCTGGCCATGGACGGGCAGTAGGCGCCGGCGGCGGGAATGGCGATGACGTCGCCCGACTCCAACTCGGGCAACATTATATCCGAGGCCAGCACGTCGCCCGATTCGCAATATTTGCCGGCGATGGTTACTTTCCGGGAAGGCTCCTGATCTGCTTTGCCGGCGGCGATGACTTCGTAGGCAGCCTGGTACAACGCGGGCCGGATATTGTCCCCCATTCCGCCGTCCACGCTGACGTAACGCCGCACGCCGGGGATGTCCTTGATGGCTCCGATGCGGTAAAGGGCCACCCCGGCAGGGCCGATTATGGACCGGCCAGGCTCGATAATCAGCCGGGGCAGCGGCATGGACAGTTCTTGGCAGGTCGATTTCATGGTGGAGATTATCGCGTCCGCGTATTCGGCGATATCCGGCGGTTCCTGGTCACGGGTGTAGGCGATGGCAAAGCCGCCACCGGGGCTAAATTCTTGGAGGTCCAGGCCCTCCTCTCGAAACTCCGAAGCGAACCGGATGACCAGATCCACGGCTGCCCGGTAGGGCTCCAGTTCGAATATGGGAGAGCCCAGGTGAAAATGGAGGCCCCGAAGGCTAAGATTGGCCGCCCGCAACGTTTGGCGGATGGCCTGAGCAGCGTGACCGGTCTGAATGGAAAACCCAAACTTGGAATCCAATGTGCCGGTGGTGGTGTGGACGTGGGTGTGTGGATCGATGCCCGGAGAGACCCGTATGAGCACGTTTTGGACCTTGCCCGCCTCACCGGCGATGGTGTCGAGAATCTCCAACTCGTGAAAACTGTCTAAAACCACCCATCCGATGCCGTTCTCCACCGCTTCGGACAATTCCTGCGGCGTCTTGTTGTTGCCGTGGAAGTAGACCTGGCCGAGGGGGAAATTGACGCTTTGGGCGATGGCGAACTCGCCGCCGGAAACCACGTCCAAGCCCAATCCTTCCTCGGCGAAAATCCGGGCAAGCGCCGGGTTGATGTAGGCCTTGGAGGCGTAGACCACCTGGGTGGAAGCGTGGCGGATTTGGAATTCCTGCACGAACCGGCGGCACCTTTGGCGCAGTGTTTCTTCGTCAAAGATGTAAACCGGTGTCCCGAATTCATCGGCAAGGTCCAGAGTGTCGCAGCCCCCGACCACCAGGTGCCCCTGGTTGTTGACCGAGGCGCCTTGGGGTAGAACTGCCTGAGGGATTTTCGCGTCGGGAATCATGGCATGGGTTCTCCCAATGGGATTTTGCAGTGGCTTGGCCGGCCAGCCTCAGCGGCGTCTGCGGCTCTGCCGAAATCATAGGCCTACCGGGATACCGGCGCAACCGCAAATTTCGTTGACGGGGTAATTGGCCAAGTATATACTCGCTCTCATCAACTAGGCCCACGCCTGCTGCCATGGTTTTTATTCCTAACCGCGGGACGCCTACACGATGGAGGGGTTCGCAGTGAAATTACCTATACAGGTCACCGTAAACGGACAAAGCCACCAATCGGAAGTGGAGCCCAGGATGCTACTGGTGCAGTACATCCGTGAAGAGCTTGGGCTCACGGGGACGAAAGTCGGCTGCGATACAAGCCAGTGCGGTGCGTGTGTGGTGATGATGAATGGCTCCACGGTAAAATCTTGCACTTGTCTCGCCGTGCAGGCCGACGGAGCGGACATCACCACCATTGAGGGGCTGGCTACCAATGGGAACCTTCACCCTGTTCAGGAAGCTTTTTGGGAGAAGCACGGGCTTCAGTGCGGCTTCTGCACGGCTGGGATGATCATGACGGTGGTGGAATTACTTCAGCGAAATCCCAATCCCACCAGCGAAGAAGTGCGGCAGGGGATTGAGGGCAATATTTGCCGGTGCACCGGATACCAGAATATAGTCCGGGCGACCTTAGCGGCCGCCGAAGCGGCGGGAGGGTAAGCCATGACCACCAGAATATTTGGTTCGGGCATTCGCCGGCGTGAGGACCCTCGGCTGATTACCGGCCAGGCGACCTATACCGACGACATAAAATTGCCGGGAATGCTTTATGCGGCGATTCTGCGCAGCCCCCACGCCCACGCCAGGATCACCAGTGTCGACGTCTCAGCTGCCCAATCTATGTCCGGTGTCGTGGCGGTATACACCGGCGCCGACACCGATAGCGTGCTTAACCCGATACCATGCGCCTGGTTGGTTCCGGACTCGGACGTAAAGGCGGTGGCCTACCCGGCCATGGCGAAAGACGTGGTCCGGTATGCTGGCGAAGCCGTGGCCGTGTTGGTGGCGGAGAGCAGGGAACAGGCCGAAGATGCCCTGGAGGCCATAGACGTCAGCTATCAAGTCTTGCCCAACGTTATCAACCCCGAGGCCGCTACCCAGGAAGGCGCGCCCCAGCTGCACGAAGACGCGCCGGGCAACCAGGCGTTCCATTGGGTCGTGGCCGGAGGGGATGCCGATGCGGCCTTCGCGTCGCCCGAAGTGGTCGTCAGAGACACCATTTTGCAGCAGAGGTTGCTGCCAACGCCCATGGAGACCCGTTCGGCGGTGGCCAGCTACGCATCGGCCATGGGAGAACTCACCCTTTGGAACACCACCCAGAACCCCCACATCGTCCGGTTCCTCTGTTCGCTGGTAACCGGACTGGGCGAGCATAAAATCAGGGTCATCGCGCCCGAGGTTGGGGGCGGGTTCGGCAGCAAGATCGCGATGTATCCATCGGAGATGATCGTCGTTTTCTGTTCCATGAGATTGGGGCGACCGGTGAAGTGGACCGAATCTCGCACTGAGAACTATCAGGCGACCACCCACGGCAGGGACCATATCCAATACGTGGAAATGGCCGCGACACGGGAAGGCAAGATCACCGGGCTGCGGACCCGGGTCTACGCCTCCATGGGGGCTTATCTATCTACCGCGTCTACGGGCATTCCGACTATTTTGCACGGTCTGATGTATTCAGGTCCCTACGATATTGCCAACATCAAGGGCGATATCTACGGGGTCTTCACCAATGCCACGCCGGTGGATGCCTATCGCGGCGCCGGGAGACCCGAGGCAACCTTCTTGCTGGAGCGGCTGGTGGATCTGCTGGCCAGCGAATTAGACCTCGACCCGGTGGAGGTCCGCCGGCGCAACCTCATACCCAAGTTTGATGACGGGCACGACGTGGCCACCGGACTGACCTATGACAGCGGTGACTACCAGTTGGCGTTGGACGCCGCGCTGAACAAGGTCGATTATCATGGGTTCCGGCATGAGCAGGAGCACGAGCGGGAGCACGGTCACTATACGGGCATCGGCGTGTCCTGCTATTGCGAGATCTGTGGTTTGGGGCCTTCTCAAGTAGCGGGAGCCGTGGGATTTGGTGGTGGTTTATGGGAGAGCGCAATCGTCCGGTTCTACGCCACGGGTAAGGTCAACATCTTCGTAGGCACCTCTCCCCACGGCCAGGGCGAGGAGACCACCTTTGCCCAGGTGGTTTCCGACGAGTTGGGCGTTCCTGTGGAGGACATCGAGGTGATCCACGGCGACACCGATGTCACTCCCATGGGCTGGGGGACCTACGGAAGCCGCACTACGGTGGTGGGCGGCGCGGCCGTGGCCTTGAGCTCTCGAAAGATCAAAGACAAGGGCCGGGCCCTTGCAGCGCATCTGTTGGAGGCGGCAGAGGAGGACATTGAATATGAAGACGGCAAGTTCTTCGTCCGCGGGTCGCCTGACCAGAATAAGACGATTCAGGATATCGCGCTGATGGCCAATGTGGCCTGGAACATGCCTGAAGGAATGGAGCCCGGGTTGGAGGCAACCACGTTCTACGACCCACCCAATTTCGCCTATCCATTTGGGACCCACATTGCTGTGGTGAGCGTCGACCCGGACAACGGCTACATAGAATTGCAACGTTACGTCGCGGTGGACGACTGCGGTCCGCAGATCAACCCCGTGATCGTCGAGGGTCAGGTCCACGGAGGCGTGGTCCAGGGAGCGGGCCAGGCTTTGTGGGAGGGCGCGGTGTACGACGACAACGGCCAGTTGCTTACCGGTTCGATGATGGATTACACGGTGCCCCGCGCTCATATGGTGCCGGACCTCGAGGTCCTAAGCACCGTCACTCCATCGCCCCATAACCCTCTGGGGGTTAAAGGCATAGGAGAAACGGGCACCATAGCGTCAACGGTGGCCATCTACAACGCGGTCATGGACGCCCTAAAACCCCTGGGGGTCACCAAGATCGACATGCCACTGACCCCGGAAAAAGTCTGGCGGGCCATTCAAGAGGCCGGTCATGAACACGGCCACGGTCATGAGCACGGGCATCAACATTCGCATTAGCACGTTTAAAGGGAGATAAACCATGTACGCGGCCGAATTTGATTACTACAAGGCCGGCTCGGTTGCCGACGCTTTACAGTTGCTGGGCTCCCATGAAGGGGCCAAGCTCATCGCCGGAGGACATAGCCTGATCCCATTGCTGAAGTTGCGGCTGGCCCGGCCTTCGGCATTGATCGACATCGGCGGTATCGCCGATCTCAAAGGGATCAGCGTAAACAACGGGACCATACGAATCGGCCCGTTGACGACTCATGGAGAAATAGCAGGCTCCACAGAGATTGAAAATGCCTGCGGCATAGCCGCCGAAGCAGCCGGAGGCATCGGCGACACCCAGGTCAGAAACCGGGGCACCATCGGCGGCAACGTGGTCCATGGGGACCCGGCCTCGGATTGGGGCACCGTGCTGACGGCAATGAACGCCAGTTTCGCCATTCAAGGCAGCGGAAGCCGTACCGTCGCCGCGGACGACTTTTTCCAGGGCGTGTTCGCCACCGCTTTAGGCGAAGGCGAGATCCTGACCGGGATTGAGATGCCGGTACTGACGTCCAACCAACATGCTGAGTACGCCAAGATGGCCCATCCAGCCACCGGATTTGCCGTGGTGGGCGCCGCGGTGGTGGTCACCGTGGACAATGGCATTTGCACGGCCGCCAGCATAGCGGTGGGTGGATTGGTGCCGTCTCCGTTGCGGGTCAAATCCGTGGAAACGGCCTTGATCGGCAAAGAACTGACGGCTGAGGCGATTGCGTCGGCAGCGGAAAATGTCGCCGCGGATGTGGGAGATGACGCGATCGGAGACTTTTTCGCTTCGGCCGAATATCGCAAGGTCATAGCCGGGATCGAGGTCAAGCACGCCCTCAACCATGCCATGGGCTTCGCCCACCACTGAGGGATGATTGATTAAGATCATGAGATTTTCGCGGGACCTACTTGAAGGTCCCGCATCCGGCATGTCGTACCCCGTTTGAAGATACTCCTCACCAACGATGATGGCATCGATGCTCCCGGTCTCTGGGCGGCGGTCAGGTCCCTCCGGCAAGTGGGAGAGGTTCGCGTCGTCGCCCCCCTTCACGAGCAGAGCGGAGTGGGCGCAGCTCTGACGCTTCACGCCCCGGTGGAGGTGCGAGAGGAATCCATCGACCCAAAACTCGCGGGCGAAGGCCCCGATCTGTTTGATGTCATTGCCTATTCGGTGGACGGAACTCCCGCCGACAGTTGTGTTGTTGCTTTGGAAAAGGTTGTTGGCAAGGTGGATCTGGTGGTTTCGGGGATCAACGCCGGGTCCAACACCGGATGGGATGTCATTGTGTCGGGAACGGTGGGCGCCGCGCTGCAGGGTTATTTCCGCGGATACAACACCATCGCAATCTCCGTCGGCGGCGTCAGAACCCCCATTTTCGACGGTGCGGCGCGGCTGGTGGGCTTGATCGCCAAACGGATGGACGAGCAGCGGGACGAACTTGCGGCGCAGGACCACTTTTTATTGAACGTCAACGTCCCTAACGTGACCTTGGATAAGATCGCTGGCTTGAAGGTCACCACGTTGGGTGGCAGGTCCTACGGCGAATCAGTAACTGACC
Organism: Dehalococcoidia bacterium; assembly: GCA_034428715.1. Classification (GTDB taxonomy): domain Bacteria; phylum Chloroflexota; class Dehalococcoidia; order Lucifugimonadales; family UBA3495; genus Io17-Chloro-G2. Next base: position 10,900 of record DAOUHE010000175.1, read on the forward strand.
GGCCCGGTGGCCCCAATGGCGGCGCTGATGATAAAAAGCGTTATCAGATCTCCCGTAACGTGCCCATGTCTGCCAACGTGATGGAGGGCTCGGACATATGGGCGTTGAAGAATAACCACGTGTCTATCACCCCTCTGCACATTGCCCTGGGCCATTTTGAGCGGATGCCCGAGGTGCAAGAACTGGTTTCCGGATTGTCCGATCAATTGTTGACCACGGACGCCTCACCGCTTTTCTAATCCAGGTTTCTATTTCCCAACCAGCAGAGAAGCCAACAACGCCGTCCTATGGGGCAGAGCTGTAACCGAGATGTGTTCGTGGCCGGCGTGAGGGCCTTCTCCCACTCCCCCTAGGCCGTCCAATACTGGGATCCCGGCGGCGGCGGCAAATTGGGCGTCGGGGCCGCCACCCACGTGGGCCTCTTCCAGTTCTATGCCCACGGGGCCGGCAATCTTTCTGGCCCACTCCAGCAACCGGCCAGTGGCCTCGGTCTTCTCCATCGGCGGCCGATTCAATCCGCCGGTGATCTCTACCTTTGCTCCGGGCAGGTTGGCGGTAAGGCCCATTATCTCCCGGGTGACCCGTTCGGCTTCGGCTGCCGTGGCAACTCTGAGATCGACCATGGCTTCAGCGTTGGGCGCTACCTGGTTTCTCACCGCGCCGCCCTGCATCACTCCCACGTTGACGGTGGTGCCAATGGCCAGGTTGGTGAGTTTGTGCAACGCCAGGACCTGGTGGGCCATCTCCTCGTTGGCGCTGATGCCTTTCTCAGGCTCGTTTCCCGCGTGGGCGGCCCGGCCCGTCACCTTTACTTGGAACATGCCCACGCCCTTGCGTCAGATCTTCAGCGCGCCAGTGGGGCCGGCGCCAGGCTCCAGGCAGAAAACGTGGGTGCTCCTTTTCGCTTCTAGCTCGATTAGGAGGCGGGAGGTAGGGCTGCCCACCTCTTCGTCGGAATTAAAGAGCAGCCTCACCCGCTGTTGGGTCTTCAGTTTAAGGCTGCGAATCGCCTTCAGGGCGTGGATGCTGTTGGCTATCCCGGCCTTCATGTCCAAAATCCCCGGTCCGTAGGCAAGCCCGTTCTCGATCTAGAACGGCCTGACTTTGAGTGTCCCCTTGGGCCAGACTGTGTCCATATGGCAGAGGATCAACACCTGCTCGTCTCCGTCGCCCCAGTCGGCTATCAGGTGGTTACCGGCCTCGTCTTGATTGACGGTCTGAACCGCGGCGCCCAATTCCTCGAATTGGTCTCTGATGTATGCGCTCAAGGCGTCAACCCCGGCCTTGTCGGCGCTGAACGATTCCAGTTCAACCATTTCCCGCAGGGTGGCGAGGATCTCATTGGCGTGGTCTTGGGCATAATCGAGTAGCTCTTACATACAAATAAATTCCTTCAGGCCATTCCTAATTCGGCCAGCGGTCCATCCAGGCTCTCCCCGGCCGCTTGCATATTTATGATCTGCTGCTGTAGGGCGTAAGCGGAGGCTTCGAAGGGGTGCAAGGGAGTTCGCGCTCCTAGGAAAAACGGTTTCATAAGCAGGTATGCGGCATACCAGGGTAAAACTCCCCAGCGCATTGCGTGACGCCAGTGGAACCATTCATGGCAGCGTAGGGGCAGGTCGTTCTGGCTGCCGCGGCGGTAGATGATGAAGGGCCAAAGGGTCATGGCGTCGACGCCCTTTTGCAGGGCAGGTACGGTAAACTCAATTGGCTTCACGGGCAGATCAGGTTCCGGCTATGGCGGCGGCGGGAGACTTGGCGTGGGTGACGCCGATCATGGATTCTAGCGTTACCAGCTTTGCCAGCTCTTCTTCGCTCATGTTTTCGGTGCCTTCAGGGCGTTTGGGCAAAACCAGGTAGCGCATGTCGGCGCTGCTGTCCATCACCCGTACTTCCACTGACTCGTCCAACTCGGTGCCAAACTCCCGCATGACCCCGCGGGGGTCGACGACCACCCGGGAGCGGTAGGCCAGGCCTTTGTACCAGTCGGGGGGACGGCCGATAACTGCCCGGGGGAAGCACGAGCAGAGGGTGCAAACGCCCAGGTGGTGAACTTTGTCCGTGTTCTCCAGGACCCGCAGCCTGGGCGTGGTTTCGGCCAGCGCCACGCCGACCTCTTGGATGGCCGTCAAGGGGTCCGCAATCAACCGTTTTTTGTAATCGGGATCAACCCAGGCCCTGGCCACGATACGGGCGCCGTCTTCGGGGGTACGGGCGTCAATCTCGTCCGCCTTGGTCATGATATCGTTCAGGGTGCAAACGTCTTTTTCGATCAGGAGAGCCTGGATAGCCTCGGCCCGCCGGGAATAATAATCGGCGTGGTCTCCATGATTATGACCGCCGGGGTGTCCATTCTGGCTGTCGTGCTGGTGTTGATTGGCCATGATCTTCTCCTCGCGTCTTGCTCACTCGCCGGGTTCCAACCAGTTTTGGTAGATGTCGATGAGCAGTTTGTCGCCCGCTGGACCAGTGTAGTCTCCCCACAGGTCTTTCTGGACAAACTCGACCCTATACAAGGGTTGCCGGGGCGCGCCTCCGCCGCCGTAAGCCAGCGATTCGGGGTTGGGATAGGAGCCCCAGAGGGCATCCACCCTGCCGGTCTTACCCTGAACGTACATGGGAGTCCGGTAGTGGGTTGGCGGGTTGCCCACGCGAACCAACACCCTGTCACCGGTCTTAAATCTGGCGGGATCGCCGGCATTTTCGCGGGAAGCCATGTTACCTGGTTTCCTTTTCCAGTTCAGACATCTTCCGGTCGATCTCCTCGGTCGTCATGATCCCTTGTTCCACCAACAGGGTTTCCATGGCGGCGGTCCATTTTTCGTAATAACTCAGAGTTTCGTATTGATCTTGGCTGAGACTTTCTATGGCCCGGCGAAGTTGATCAGTGTTTTTCAATCCCTTGTCCCCCAGCACGCTGCTTAGAGAGTCGACACGGCGTTCCCATTCATCCATATTGTGCTCGCTGCGGTCGATGGGGTCGTCGTTGGGCCAGCCTCCCCGGTCGTGGACTTTCGGCATGAGGTCCTCCGGTTTATGTCTAGGCTCGATTAATTGGACTGGATAACGATGTCATATTAAATCCGGGGGGAAGAAGTGTCTAGCTGCTCCGCCACATTTCGGCCACGTCCACCGCCCGCATGAATTCCACGTTGGAGAAGGTTTGGATGTACTGTATCAGCCGTTCCAGCATCAACAGCCGGCCCGGCCGGCCGATGTATTGGGGATGCATGGTCAGGGTGAAAGCCCGGCCGTAGCGGTAAAGCCCCTCGAACTCGGCGGCCCAGGTGCCGTAGACTTCGTCGGGATTTCGCATGGGGCCCAGACGGTTGGCGGAAGGCGCGTAGACGAAGTTGGGGGCATCGTCCAGCAGCCAATGTATTGGTATCTCCACCAGGCTTTGGGCGGTTTGCGGGTTCAAGACATAGGGCGCGTCATCTCCCATCAGGCTGCTGTCGTAGGTGAAGCCATGGGAGGTCAGGAGCTCTATGGAGTGCTCGCTTAGCTCCCAACTGGGTGAACGGTACCCGGTGGGGGCCTTTCCGGTGATGCCGCCCAAGATCGAGATTCCCCGTTTGAGGATCTCGTGTTCCTGGTCCGGCGTGAGGGTGGCCGGCGGCTCGTGCATATATCCGTGGTGGGCGATCTCGTGGCCCCGGCGGTCGATCTCCTTGACCATTTCGACGTGGGTTTCGGCCACGTAGCCAGGCACGTAGAAGCTGGCTTTGATAGAGTGCTCGTCCAGCAGGTCCAGTATCCTGGGGGTGGCCACGCTGGGGCCGTACTCGGCCATGGACATGAGGCTGGGCAGCTTCTGGTAGTCTGGATTTCGGTTGAGCCAGGATGAGACGCCGTCTACGTCGAATCCCAGCATGACCACGCATTGGATATCGCCGGGCCAGATGCCGGACATGGATGGCCTCCTCGAACTGCTATTGGGTCACGGTGGCTGGGATCGTTTCGAAGCCGGTGTATGGCCTCAAGACCTCGGGAATGGTCACCGAGCCATCTGCTTGCTGGTTGTTCTCCAAGATTGCTATGACTATCCGGGGCAATGCTAGGCCGGAACCATTTAGGGTGTGGAGCAGCTCGGGACGGGCATCGTCGGCCGGCCGGTATCTTAAGTGGGCGCGGCGGGCCTGGAAATCGGTGCAATTGGAGCAGGAGCTGACTTCAAGCCATTCCTGGCACCCCGCGGACCAGACCTCGATGTCGTAGGTTTTGGCGGAGGCGAAGCCCATGTCGCCGGTACAGAGCTGCAAGACCCGGTACGGCAGTTCAAGTCGGTGGCAGACGTCTTCGGCGTCAGCGACCAAACTCTCCAACTCTTCGGCCGATGTCTCGGGAGTCACCAGCTTGTACATCTCCACCTTGTTGAACTGGTGCACCCGCTTGATGCCCCGTGTATCCCGGCCGGCCGCTGACTTTTCATTGCGGTAGCAGGGAGTTTGGGCAACGTAATATATCGGCAAAGAGCCCGGAGGAAGGATATCATCCCGATGAAGGTTGGTGATGGGCACTTCGGCGGTTGGGACCATCCAAAGGTCGCTCTCTTCGTCCCGGTACAGCGTGTCGATGAATTTGGGCAGGTTGCCTGAGCCCACCATCGTCTCGCGCTTCACCAAGGAGGGAATCATTACCTCGGTGTAGCCGTGGTCTTGGGTGTGGAGGTCCAACATCCAGCCGATGAGGGCCCGCTCCAGTTTGGCTCCGGCCCCGAACATGGTGTAGAACCGGCTGCCGGACAGCTTCACCCCTTTCTCAAAGTCGATGATTCCCAGACTTTCGCCCAGGTCCCAATGGGGAATGGGAGTGAAGTCGAAGACCCTGGCTTCTCCCCATTCACGGATCACCACGTTGGCCGATTCGTCCAGGCCCTGGGGCACATCGGTCAATGGGATATTGGGAAGGGTGAGCAAAATACCGCTCAACTGGTCGTCCAGGTCTTTTACTTCCTGCTCCAACCGGCTGATGTCATCTCCCACCTTTCGCATCTCTTGGATGGTCTCGGCGGGAGGCTCTTGACCGGCGGACCTGGCCTGGCCCACCTGGCGGCTAACCTGATTGCGGCGGCTCCGCAGTTCGTCTCCCTGGGCCACGGCCTGCCGGCGTTGGACGTCGATGTCCAGGATTTGATCCACCTGGTCTTTTTCGCCCCGGGATTCCAGCGCTTTTCGAACCAGGTCTGGGTATCGCCGAATCAAATCAATTGATAGCATGTTTACCGAAGAGCCAATCTACAAGTTCCCTTGTAGTTTTGAGTTTGGTGATTTCGAGAGGACGCGCGTGTTCGGCCTCTCGGCCTTATAACCAGTGGCGTCCCCTTTAGCCTGTTTCCCGGTTTTGTCTCCAAGATTTGGTTTTTCGCCGGGCTTCCCGCCGAGCACCCAGTATTCGAACTTATAACGGAGCCCGCATTCTCGAGACCGTAGCCATATCACACACCCGCCTGGTTTGTCAGCAAGCCTATTATTAACGGTTTGCCTACTTGTCTTAGCGTCTGCCCTTGAGCTCTATAGCTGGACGTAGCGAACGATGCCATCAAGGGCAAGTAAGAGGTCATATCCGTAATTATCGACCTCCGACCTTAGCACCTCCATCGTCTGGCGCTCGCCTATCCAGATCTCTTGTAGCAACTCGGAGATAAAAACGTGCTCCCGTAGCTTCTGCTGGAAACTAGATTCCCGATAATCAGATGTGCTATTGGGATTTATTGGAGGTTCATTGATGGTGGTCATGTGGAAGTTCCTCCTTCAGGGCTGTCCTCCTTCGTCCGCATCTGCGGGAATAGCACAACATCCCGTATGGAGGGCTGGCCCGCCAGAAGCATCACCAGCCGGTCTATGCCCATGCCCAACCCGCCGGTGGGGGGCATGCCGTATTCCATCGCTAGCAAAAAATCTTCGTCTTTGCGATCCAATTCTTCGTCCTGGTTTTGGGTGCGGATGTCTTCCTGCAGGTCGAACCGCTCCCGCTGTAGCTGGGGATCGTTGAGCTCTGTATAAGAGTTAGCGATCTCCATGCCCGCCGCGAAGGCTTCAAACCGCTCCACATAACCCGGCACTCCCGGTTTGGACTTGGCCAGGGGGGACATGATCTCGGGATAGTCCAGCAGAAAGGTGGGTTGCACCAGGTGGGGCTCAACGAAGGTGGAGATCAGTTTGTCGATGATGCGGCCTCTTCCCTCTCGTTGGCCGATATCGACACCGGCCTCGGCCGCCCGCCGCGCCAGGTCTTCGTCGCCGGGAAATGCGTCGATGTCGATGCCGCTGCGTTGGATCAGGGCTTCCCGGAGGTGCACCCGCTGCCAGGGAGGCGTGAAGTCGATGGCCTGGTCCTTAAAAGATACGCTCATCGTCCCGTTGACCTGAACGGCCACGCTGGAGACTAGCTCCTCCACCATGGTCATCACGTCGTTGTAATCGGCGTATGCCTCGTAGCTCTCCAGCAGGGTGAACTCGGGGTTGTGGTCCTGATCCACGCCCTCGTTGCGGAAGACCCGGCCCAATTCGTAGACCTTGTCGAAGCCGCCGATGATCAGCCGTTTCAGGTAGAGTTCGGTGGCGATCCGCAGGTAAAGCTGCTGGTCCAACGCGTTGTGGTGAGTCACAAACGGCCGGGCGTGGGCGCCGGCCGCCACCGGAACCAGCACCGGAGTATCTACTTCCAGGAACCCGCGTTGGTTGAGGAAATCCCGTATGCCGCTGATTATCTTGCTGCGAATGGCGAAGACGGGCATTATCTCTGGGTTGGCAATGAGGTCCAGGTACCTCTGGCGGTAGCGGGTTTCCAGATCCCGCAGACCGTGGTACTTCTCGGGCAGAGGCCGCATTCCCTTGGCGGTCAAGACGATCTGGTGGGCCTCTATGGTGACCTGGCCGGTGCGGGTGCGGATCATCGGGCCGGTGACCCCCAAATGGTCTCCGACGTCTAGGTCCCGGAGCAAGTCATAGCCGTCAGCCAGCACGTTTTGACGCAACAACGCCTGAACTGAGCCCGAGGCGTCTTGAAGGTCTAGAAACGCCGCCCGGCCCATGGTACGCATGGACACGATTCGCCCGGCCAGGGAGATATGGGGAGAATCCGCCGCGGTCTCTCCATCACCCAGCGCCGCTTCGGCCGCCTCGAAACCGGCGATGGCCGTGGTGGCGTCGCATGTCTTGTGAAAACGTGGAGGATATGGGTCGACACCACTTTGCCGAAGGCGGTCGAGTTTGACTTGGCGGCTGGCTAGTAGACCATCTTCTCGGTCGGGCATATTTTGTAGGACTCTCTGGCCGAATACCTGGCAGGTTGCCGAGCGGCCCGCCATGTGGGTGATTGATTTGCGGACCAGGGCGCCGGCGTTGAGCATATGCCCAAGCCTCCACCCTCAGAGGATGGACAGGATCTCGAGTTTCATCTTTCCAGATGGAGCGTTGACTTCGGTGTTCTCCCCCACCTTTTTGCCCAATAGACTCTTGCCCATGGGGGAAACGTTGGAAATCTTGCCTTGTGAGGGATCTGCTTCGGCGCTGCCGGTTATGGTGTATTTGGAGGTCTTGCCGTTTGGGTTCTTCACCGTCACCGTGGCGCCCACTTCTACGACGTCACGTTTTTCTTGGGATTCATCGATGATGATCGCGCTGTTTACCAGGAATTCCAGGGTCAATATCCGGCCTTCGGTGAAGGCGAGTTCGTTCTTAGCCTCTTCGTACTCGGCGTCGCCACCCCGCTCCCGGGAAAGCTGGATTTTTTCCGCTGCATGTTGGCGGCCCGCCAATCTAAGGTCATCCAGCTCGGCCTGAAGTTTCTTCAGCCCTTCTCTCGAGAGGTAAGTGGGCTGAGGCATGGTAATACCCTCCGAGTAAAACCCCTCGGGAAAACAAGGGAGGAAAACAGCGTACCTCCGCCGTTTCCCCTTCCTCAAATTCTAGTCCCACTACCATGGCTTGTAAAGCGGGGCGATAAAGAACTGAGCTGGTCTTTGGGGCTCCTATATTGACAATATATTTGCCATTCATTATTATCCGTTATGTGTTAGGCTCGAAGTTGCACACTTTCAACCAACCCGACGCCGGATTTACCTGAGTAGCGTCCTGTGGGACCTGGATTGGCCGGCGGTCCCAATGGGTCGGTTTTACCTCGCTTATTAGTTAAGCTCCGTTTCTAAACCTCCTGTTAAAGACCCCCATCTAGCACCTTCTGCCCAGGGCCTCCAGGTTAGCCGTTGTACTAACCCGGCTAAAGGCGCCATCTGCCCAAATCTGGGCTGATCACCTTCGCCTTGGATTTTTGGCCGGCATGGCCAGCGTCATCCGACGTTCCTATTCCGCGCCGAAATGTTGTGGATCGTGGGCCATGCCGTTTAAGTCTGGCCCCAGCGCCAATTTGGAGATGGAGAGCAATCAAAAACGCACCAGTGAGAATAGCGGGACTGGCTTTGGCGGGTATCCTTTGCATCCTGCTGGCTTGTTTCGGCGGAGACCAGCAGGCGTTGCCCCAGGATTTGCCTCCCGTGTTGCCACCGGTGTTGAAAGTGGGGGGAATCCCAGACCAGGACGCTTCTCGTTTGGTTCGCCGATATGAGATCTTTGCCGATTACCTATCGGACCGGTTGGGAGTAGAGGTGGAATACGTGCCCACGGTTGACTATCCCGCGGTGGTTACTGCTTTCTCTCAGGGGGGATTAGACCTGGCGTTCTTTGGCGGGTTGACCGGCGTTCAGGCGCGGCTCAGGAGTCCTGGAAGCCAGGTTATCGCCCAGCGGGAGCAGGATGCCAGGTTCCACACCAAGTTCATCGCCAGGGCTAATCTGCCCATCGGTTCGTTGGAAGGGCTGAAAGGTCTGGCCTCAGGTCTCACATTGACGTTCGGCAGCGAAAATTCCACTTCGGGACACTTGATGCCCCGCCATTTTATGAGCCAGGCCGGAATCGATCCTGACAATGATTTCCGGTCTCTGCCCAATTACTCGGGTTCTCACGACTTGACCTGGAAATTGGTGGAGAGTGGCTCCTTCGACGTCGGTGTGCTCAACGAAGATGTCTGGGATCGGGCCGTTGGCGAGAGGCGAGTCGATCTGGAAAAAGTACGGGCGTTTTACACCACGCCGGATTATTTCGACTACAACTGGACGGTCAATCCCAACATCGAACTCCAGTTCGGCCAAGGGTTCACCGTGAAGTTGACGGACGCGCTTCTAGCACTTGACCCAGTTGAGCATGGGGAGATCCTCGATCTTTTCAACACCTCGAGGTTCATTGCCAGCCACGATGACAATTATGCCGAGATAGAAACCGTTGCCCGTAACTTGGGGATAATTCGATGACAGTGGCGATGAATCAAGACGGTAATCATAGTTGGTCCCTTGTCGAGGCCCGGGGGATCGCCAAGAGCTATCCCGGAACGGTGGCCCTGGCTCCGATCAGCTTTTCCATCGAACCTGGGGAGAAGGTGGCGATCGCCGGCCCCAGCGGCAGCGGCAAGACCACTTTGCTGGAGTTGCTGGCTGGAATGGTGCGGCCGGACCGGGGCGAATTGTGGCTTGATGGCAGGGACCTGGCGCGGTTGAAGCCGGGCAGGGAACTTTCATCGCTAGTGGGTATGATCAACCAGGGGTACGACTTGGTGCCGCACCTGCCGGCCATTCACAACGTTCTAGCCGGGCGGCTGGGGGATTGGAGTCTCCTGCGGTCTATGATTTCCATGGTCCGAGTCCGAGCCAGGGACCGGCATTTGGCCGAGGCGGCGTTGGAGGAGCTGGGCATGGCCGGCAAGCTTTATGAAAGAACGTCCCACTTGTCGGGAGGAGAGCAACAACGGCTGGCCGTGGCCAGGGTGATGGTTCAGTCGCCCAAGGTCATTCTCGCTGATGAACCGGTCTCATCGCTGGACCCGGCTAGGGCCGAGGACATGCTGGATCTGATGACCGGCCTTGTCGACGATTCGGGTTCGGACGGGCCGTTTCATGCCCCGGACAAGGCCTTGATCGCCACCCTTCATTCACCAGAGTTGATACTCAAATTCTTCACCAGGGTGATTGGCCTGCGCAATGGCGAGCTCCAGTTCGACCGGCCCGCAGGCAAGGTCAGCATTGAGGACCTCGACGACCTGTATCTGCTCGAAGGGAATCACTGGCCTGAGGGTTGGGATCACAGCGGGCCTGACGGCGGGCCTGACGGCGGGTTCGATCGAGGTTACGCCGTTGCTTGATGATCGCCGTCTGCTCACGCTGTTTATGGTGGGGGCGGTGATATTGAGCATAGCCGGCCTCGACTGGGGCGGGCCTGTTCTCCATACGGGAGGGGCTGCTTTGCTGGGAGAATTCGCCTCTGCCCTGTTCCCGCCCGAGTGGTCCCCGTCATTTCTTAGATTGGCCCTGGCGGCCACCTGGCAGACTTTGGTCTTTGCGGTAGCGGGAATCACCCTGGCGATCGTGCTGGGTTTACCCCTAGGCGTCGTCGCCTCAGGCGCGGTTTTTGGCTCTGGGAGTTCTTCCCCGGCGCCCATCGCGGCAGCCCGGTTCTTCCTGGCGGCCGTTCGCTCGATTCACGAGTTGGTGTGGGCGGTGTTGTTCGTGGCCGCTTTCGGGTTGTCGTCTTTGACGGCGATCCTGGCGTTGGCCCTCCCCTACTCCGGAATCTTGGGAAGGATCTATGCCGATCTTTTCAACAGCGTGCCCCAAGAGCCGCTTCAGGCGTTGCGGGTGTCGGGCGCCTCACCCTTCAGGGTGTTTTTATACGGAAGGCTGCCAATGGCCCTGCCCGATGCCGTGGGCTATACGTTCTACCGGTTTGAATGCGCGATCCGGTCGGCGGCCATCATGAGCTTCGTGGGTATACGCGGCCTGGGGTTTGAGATACAGCTTTCCCTCAACGACCTATTGTTTAGCCAGGTTTGGACCTTGATCTTATTCTTGTTGGTTCTGGTGCTGGTGGTTGACCGGTGGAGCAGCAGGGTGAGGCAGAGCCTGATGACATGACGGCCTTTCAACCAACCAGAAAGATTACGGGAATCAACGGCGTTAGGCGCTGTGGGCGCGTATGAGTTTCGCCCGCGCATCTTTCTACGGGTTTTTGCTGCTGGCGGTGCTGTCATGGGGATACCTTCTGCTGGGAGACGACAGCGGCCTCGACGAATTTTCGTCGTCCAAGACGTGGTGCAACGCGTCACGGTTCATTCAAGAGTTGGTTGGCGTGAATTCCCAGGCCAAGCCCGCGTTTATGAGTCTGGACCGGTGGGCCGCTACGGGGAGGTTGGCCTACCAGACCCTCGCCATGAGTGTTCTGGCCATTTGCATGGCCGGCGTGGCGGTTCTGGTGACTTTTCTGCCGGGGGCTCGAAATGTCGGAAATGGTGAGCTGGGCGGAGCGGTCTCTCGAGGTTGGAGCCTGCTTTATTATTTGGTGCGGGTGATATTCGCCGTCACCCGGGCGGTGCCGGAGCTGGTTTGGGCGCTTCTACTGGTGTTCATTTTTTCTCCGGGGATCTTGGCGGGGGCGGTGGCCCTGGCGATTCACAACTATGGGGTGCTGGGGAAACTTTCTTCGGAAGTGGTCGAGAACCTGGACCCCGCTCCGGCCAAGGCATTGAGGACGGCCGGGGCCAGCAACCTGCAGATGCTGCTTTACGGGATCATTCCTCAAGCGCTTCCCCATTTCATGACCTACCTGCTCTACCGTTGGGAGGTGGTGATACGCACCACCGTGGTGGTGGGGTTTGTCAGCGCCGGGGGATTGGGGCGGGAGTTGCGGTTGAGCTTGAGCTTTTTCCACTACACTGACGTGGCCCAAATAATCATCTGGTACCTGATTCTGGTGCTGGCGGTGGACCTGGCGGCCGCCTGGCTGCGCCGCCTGGCCAGGTTTGAATAAACGGGATTTAGCCTCGTGGCCGTGGACTTGTCGGGGTAAAGCTGCGGAAATGAAACAGAACCCATGCACTGAAGCCAAACAAGAAGGTCAATATCGTTTCTTTAATGTTACCTAAATTTTTAGCAGTCACCGTTGCCGGCAGCTTATCAAACCAGTGTTGCCCGGTGGCATTATAGGTCCACCAGATCAGGAGAACTTGATACGGTACCCTCACTAGCAAATAGATTGGACCAATGCCATGCCCGCCAAAGTCCACGTAGTTGAAAGCTGCGTAAAAGTTAATTGGGAGAAAGCCGATTAGCATCAAAATCAAGGCGATGCCGACGAGTCGTCGCATGACAGGTATCCACAATCCGATTGCGCCAATTAATTCGAAAACACCAGTAATGTAAATAGTTTCTTCAGGGTATGGGAGGAAAGGTGGCACCATTTGGGCCATGCCGAGGGTTCGAATGTAATGCCCTACACCGGTGAAAAGGAACAAGAACGAAAGCCCGACCCTCCCACGGGTTGCTGCCGAAACTCTGAATCCGGGAATAACCCGATCGGCAAGAGTAACTGCAAAGAACGGAACCGTCAGAATCAATACGAGTACCAGCAATATCATTATGGGCTAACCCCGTTGACGCGCCAATAAGTCCATGCCAACAGTTTGGAGCTTTAGGAATCTCCCGTTGTCAAACTGTCGAGAATCGCATTACTTCAACAGGTTTGATCAGTCCATAATCGGCGCGCTTACTCCATGTTCACTTGGTAGATGACCTGTATCACCCGGCCTTCACGCATTGCGTCGAAGTAGGGCTGGGGACGGGATGGGTTTTGCAACCAACGGCGGGCGAAGTAGGCACACATGTTGGCCAATTGGGTCCCCACCGAGTATTCGGCGTCAACGAAGCAGAAGTTCTCCAGCACGGCCGTTGTGTCCCGCCCATCCTCCGACTTGAGGAATTCAGCCATGAACCTGGGTTCCACCGACTGGCCGGCTCCGGCCACTACCATGGCGAAATCGGCTATGGGCCATTCGGTTTCCATGAGTTGGGTTTCGTTCAGGTGTCCCATGTTCAACTCATCGATGAACATGTTCAGCGCGAAGAGGAACCGGCTGATGGCGGGTTCCGATGGGGCTTCCCACATGGAATTGGGGTTGTCGCTGCTGGCCCGCGCTTCGGCGAATTCCTGTTTGTTGATGTGGGCGACTATGACCGGGGTTTCCCGGCGGATAAGGATGCTCAAACAGTCCTGGATGAGCTCGCCCCTTTTGGCTGGAGACCATGATTTGAAGTGCCCCAGGCCCTGGAAGACATGGGCGGGGCGAATCTCTTTAGGCATTCCCTGCTCACCGGGAGGTCCGCCGAAGTGCCTCCGGAAAAGAGCGTTGAACTCGCCATTGATGGATATGGACTGAGACTCATGCACCAACAGCCCCGTGTGGACCTGATGAGGCTGATTGGGGTCGTTTACGCTGGTGCCAGTGTTTCCCGACTCGCCGAGATATACCAGAAACAAAACTTAGCCTCCGTTTGAAAAAGAAAAGACCCACGAGACATCAATAGGACTCATTGGACAACAATAGTCCCCCCGGCCATCCCCGAGCCAAACGCCGTCGCAGGTGATTGGCAGCCTGCTATTCCGGAGTCTCTTCTGGCGTCTCTTCTTCCGTGGCTTCCCCTTCTTCAGGAACGGCTTCGACTTCCACCCTGGGCAGCTCAATACGGACTATCACAAATTCAGCATCGGTGAGCCGGGTGACGTTGGCAGGCAGACCTATGTCACCTGCTCTGATGACACCGTCAGGTTCGGTAAGAATGGAAAGGTCAATCTCCACCTGGCTCGGCATCTCCAACGGAAGGGCTTCCACATCCAGGGTACGGAGTTGGTGCATGATAGTGCCGCTGACGCTTCTGGCGCCCGGGGATTCGCCCACCAGTAGAATCGGCACTTGGGCAGACACCGCGCGGGACGTGTCGGCCACCAGAAGGTCGACGTGGATGATGTCGTCTCGTTTAGGGTCCCACTGAATCTCCCTGGCGAAGGCCAGTCGGGTGCCTGACTCACCCGTGATGGTGATGCTGATGGGAGTACTTCCGCCGGCGGCTGATAAGACCTGGATGAGCCTTTGGGCCTGGCATTGCAGCGGGCGGGACTCCACTCCGGCGCCGTACAGATGCACGGGAATGATCCCCGCTTTACGCAGGCGGCTTACTTTTTTCCCCAAGACCTCCCGGGGTTCCAATTCTAAGGTGGTCGCACCGGTGGTCATGGCGGTTTTGTCTCCAAAATCAGCTTTGTTCTACGGAATGGGCAGGGCATAAGCCAGCGTTGACCAGCCTTGCCCAACCGGATAATGATAGCATCCTGCGAGAACAAATAAAACATTGAAGAGTTGGCGGCGATGACCGGTGGGTCGCGGCCGCTAAATGGCAGCCCGTAAAAGTGAGATGGAAGGGGCCGTTTCTTGACAAGCGGGTTATTATTGGTTTGATTCTTGTCCGGAGGAACCCAATGGCGTCACAATCGGTAGGTATGAGCCTGTATGAAGCTGCTAGGGGCATGGGCGTGTCTTTTGCCCAAGAATACCAGCCAACGGACAAGACGGTTCGTGCCAACAACTTGAATTTTCATTATCTGGAATGGGGGAATCCGGCCAACCCCAAGATTTTGATGCTCCATGGAGTTTCCCAGCAAGCCCATAGCTGGGATTTTGTTGCCCTGGCCCTGTCGGACCGGTTCAATGTCTTGGCTTTGGACCAGCGGGGACACGGCGACAGCGATTGGGCCCCCGACGGCGACTATTCGCTAGAGGCTCAGCAATCGGATATCGACGCGGTGGTGGACGCTCTTGGGCTGAACGGGTTTACGTTGATGGGCCATTCCATGGGGGGCAGGAACAGCTACGTTTGGGCTTCCCGCCATCCCAAGGTCCTCGACGCGCTGGTCATCGTTGACACCGGCCCGCAGGGACAAAGAGCCGGCCGGGAGCGGATACAGCGGTTTCAGCAGCTACCCGATGAATTGGACTCCTTTGAGGAGTTTGCGGACCGGGTCCAGGAATACACCGGACGGCAGCGGGAACAGGTTGTGGGCGCGTTGAAGTACAGCATTCGCGAAAGGCCCGACGGCAAGTGGTCGTGGAAGTACGACAAAGTCCTGCGCACTCCCGGTGCCAGGGCCCCCGGTTGGGAATCCGACCGTTTGTGGGAATGTGTAAAGAAGATAGATTGCCCCACGTTAGTGGTCAGGGGCGAGCGCAGCGATATATTTGCTGACGAAACGCTTAACCGAATGCGGGACGAGATTCCCGACTGCTCCATCGCTACCATCGCCAGGGCTGGTCATCTGGTTCAGGGAGACAATCCGGCAGACTTTTTGGCCGAGGCCGAAAAACTGCTGGCAAGGGTGTACAGCTCCGCAGCGTAACCGGCGTATCTGTGATTTACCCCACCAGCCTGGGGATCAAATCGCCGAGGGCGAAGCCGATTCCCGCCGATACCACGCCGATGCCCACGATCTCCAGCCCCTGTAGCAAGGGCGATTTCTGAACGATTCTCCCTTTGCCCACTCCCAAGATGAACAGACCAAAGAGTGAAGCCGCCACAGACACGGGGATGGCGGTTTTGCCGTCTAGGAATAGGTATGGGGCAATGGGAACAAACGCCGCCACCACGAATGACACCCCCATGACAAAGGCGTCTTTTACGGGGTTGGTGGTTTCCTCGGGGCTGATGCCGATCTCCTTCTCGATCAGAGTGCGCAGCCAAAGGTCTTTGTCCTGGGATATCTCGTCGGCCATCTGGCTTGCTTCTTCGTAGGTCCTTCCTTCCCGTTGGAATATCACCACCAACTCGGCCAGTTCCTCGGCCGGATTTTCTTCCAGTTCCTTTGCTTCTCTGGCGATCTCCGCCTGCCGCACGTCTTGTTCTGCCCGGGATCCCAAATAGGCGCCGGTGGCCATTGAGATCATCCCGGCAAGCGCGGCCGCTAGGCCGGCCACCAGCACGGTGGAGGTGTCTCCCACCGCGACGGCGATCGAGGTCACCAGGGCTACGGTGCTGAGGATGCCGTCCTGGGCGCCGAACACCACTTCCCTGAGCCTCCCCAGAGAAGCCACCCTCCAGCGCTCCCGGTCCACCTCCATGGCGGCGGCCACATATGTGTCGAGGTCGCCGATGTCCAGTGAAATGTTGGCGGCTTGGTCATTGGGACTGGGTGAGGCCGCGGAAACGGCAGTGTCGGAAGCAGTTACTACAGACTGTGGTAGTGGTTGGGGCAGCCCGGCCTGTTTCGCTTCCAATAGCTCCAGGGTGCGGGTGAATACTTCCAGGTGGTGGCGTTCCCGGTCCATGGCTAGGGAAAAGGATTCGGCGGCATCACGCCGCCCTTCCGCCCGCGCGTCACGAATCATCCGGGGATACATGGTGCTGAACTCTTTAGATTCGCCGGCGGTGACGTTGCGCAGGTTGGTCAGTGTGGGGCCGATCTCGCCGGAAACCCGCATGTGGTTGATACCGTGTATGGTTTCGGCGCCGGCTACCTCTTGAAAGACCTGGGCGACTTCCGGCAGGCCCTCCTCCAGCGCTTTGTGGGCGTAGGCGTTGTATTTGAGATACGCCATGGCTTCGCCCACGATGGCATTCCACAGGTTCCTGTCGGTTTTGCTTAAATCGGGTAAATCTGAAGCCATATCGGCGTTCCTTCGTACGGTTTGGCTTGCGATTCGGGAGGAATTGCGTAGAAAGCCGGGCTGGTAGACAAACTCGGAAGGAGGCCGGCACCCGGTTCAATGTTGATGGCTATATTTTAACAGGCTTAGGATGGCCTCGACACTGTGGCAGAGCCTGACCGAAACACAGCGTGTCCATTCCCAGCTACCGGCTTATCGCCCCTAGCCGCGTACTACCGAGTCAAGTCTTTCGCCAGATTTCGTTTCCTGTTAAGCTTTTGGAAAACAGATGATGGGTAGCGCGAAGGACTGGTTGGATCGTGCGGTTTTGCGATTGCTATTTTCGAATGATATTGTATCTTGGCGGCAGAACCGTTGACGCATATGGCTCGGCGGCCTGGCTGGGCCGTGACGAGGGGGATTAGGTACTTGGCTGATTATCCTACCAGATGTCCAGTGCCATGGGTCTCTTAGCCCTTTTAATAGAGTTCCTTTTCACGCCTGGCAGCGTAGACTTAGCAAAGGAGCAGTATGGCATCGGGGTGTTCGCCATAGCCGCTGGACTGGTTGGCCTGGTAGTGGTTTCAGCGGACTTCATGCTCTATCGAGTAAGGGAGACATCAGTACTCAAGTTGTCATACATCTTTCCCAACGCTTTCTTGCTCTGGATATTTTGGGGCCTGGGAGCCGCCCTTGGAGCATTTTTGGGAGCTATCACCGATATAGTCCAGCTGAGCGTCCAATCATCTGCGGTGGTGGGCATCACCTGGCCCCTGCTCCTGCCGAGACTGGTGCAGGCTCCCGAGTCCGAACAGGCGGAACAAGAGGCTGGAATTGAGGATCAACCATGACGCAGTTTTTGTTTGGCCGGCGGGGGTTCTATGACGAAACGGAGATCATCGACTATGCAAAGAACTCAGCGGGCTATGATGGTGAGGACCTGCTAACGGCCCGAGCCCTCTTGATCTTCCGAACGAATATCCAGCATACGTGGCTGGTTGCGTCAGCCGAAAGGCTCTATTGCCTTTTGGACGATGTAAGGGAGGATCGGCCCCATATCAATTGGTGGTTCCGGAAAGCCGAGCTTGTGCAAGATGGCCAAGTTGTAGTGCCAATTAGGGCTCATGAGCGAGGTGGTAGAAAGTCGAAGGAGAATCTTGGGCTTGTGGATATCGGGGACCGTCACAGGAACTGGCTTTACAGCAAGCGGCTGTTTGCTGATGGAGGCATCGACTCAAGCATTAAGGTTCTCATCGCGGGTACCATGGTGTAGCTCTGCACCATTGGGGCTACGGCACCACCCGGTTAAGAAACTCGCTGACCGCTGCCTCATATCTCTCAGGATCGACGTTCCATGCTCCAACGTGGGGAGCGCCCTCGAAAAACTCATAAGTCACGATATCCGGGCGGCTCTTGGCGAAAATCTCGCTGGTCGAAACCGGCACGGTTTCGTCCGCGTCGCCGTGGAACAGCAGAACGGGCGCCGAGATATCGTCCACGCGATTCAGGTAGTCAAGGGCTTCCCAATCGATGTCGAATCTGAATCCAGATATCGCTTTTGCGATGGCGGTGAGAAACGACGGTACGTTAAGATTTTCAGCGCCCAGGTCCACTGTCGCACCCAAATCCAACATGGGTGAGTCGAGGATCACGCCCACTGCCCGGCGGGCCAATGGTGACTGGTACAGGAAGTTGGAAACTATCCCGCCGCCCATGCTGTACCCCACCAATACCAACCTGGTGGCTCCGCTGTCCAGCGCGTATTGTGACGCTGCTTCTAAGTCCTCCCACTCGGTGAGCCCGTACCAATAGTACCCGCTGGGGTCTTCCGGCTCCCCAGCATCGTTCCGGTACGTTATGACCAGTGAGGGCAGCCCTGCGGCTTCGACCACCGGCAACATGCGCAGCGCCTCTCTCCGGTTGGACCCTTTGCCGTGGACGAATATCACCCAGGTGTCATTGAATCCGTCTATCTCCCAGGCTTCTAGCTCCCCCAACGGAGAGGGAAACTGGATCTCCTCAAATGGGATTTCGTGGGCACGCGCCGGGTCACCGGGGTAGGCGAACTTATCAAAACGCACCCAATCTCCTACAGCCAGGGCGCCCTCTAACTGGGTGTACTCGCGCAGGACTTCGGATCCGCCGATTTCAAGGGTTTTGCCAGCCCTGGCGTAACCGTCAGGCCACTTGAGTCCCATGGTTTCTGGTTGCTTTCGGAGTTCCTCTTCTGTGGAAAACCTGAGTTTGACCCGGTCGTCCTCTAATGCGACGACTTCGATCTCGTATTTCTCAGGCTCGTGCTTGACGCGCAAGACGTCGTCCTCGATCTGGATGGAGAAATACCATCCGGTCCCAAATAACACCGCACCCAGCAACAAGACCAGCCCGCCAAATGTTAGGGCCAAACGTTTCGGAGTCATTTTGAACGGCATCATCAGGGCCTACCCTAGTCAATCAGGCCAGTTGATCACAAGTCCAGGTGATTTAGGAGATTTCGTACCAGAGACAACGGGTTAACCGGCCACCGGGCTCGCTGATTTAAAAAATACGGACAAGATGTGCTTAGGATTCCAGGGGTTGGTGGGGGCTTAACCCATGCTGGGGGTAGCGTGATGGCCGATCATTTTCCAGTCATCGGTGGGAGATTCCCGCACGAAGATATTGGTTACGAGGGTGCTGAAGTTGCTGGCCCTCGCGTCCAAGACCGTGGATATGTTTTCCACGCAAGTGACCCAGCCGCAGTCGCCTTTGACCATCACGTTGATGTATTGAAGGTTGAAGTGCATCAACGTGGTGTTGTTGAAGATGCCCCGCCAGCTTTCCCGTATCAGAGGCCAACCCACCAGCGGCTGCCAACCTGGATGGACGCACATGGCCTGGGGGGAATCTACCCAGGCATCTTCCATCTGCTGAACGTCTAGGGCGCCGAATGCGTCGTAGAACCGCTGATTGGCGTCTTTAACGCCTTGGATGTCGGCTTCGTTGGGGTCTCCATTGGATTCCATCGGCTTACTCTCTGAGCGGTTATGAGGGCCCTGGCAGACCGGCAGCCAAGGCAGCTCCGGGAAACATACATGTATGGAAGCCAAATCATCGCGGCCGGACACCGGTTCGGCCTGCGGCCGCGATCTTTCGTCTGGGTTGATCAGACCGTCTGCCGGTGGCGACTGTCCTAGGTCAACCTCTTGTAATGATGCCTGGGCCTAATGCATCGGCGAGAATGACGCCGGCGCTAGGAGCTTGTTTTCCTGGGCGAGCAGGAATTCCCGGGTGGGAGGCGGCCAATGGGTGGTCTTGCCAGCCTCTTCCCTGATACGGTCGCGCTCTGCCATGTCCTTGTAGGGCCAAATGTGTACCCACTTGTTCAGGCCACCCAGTTCGCTGGACATGCCCGCGGCCAGGGGGGGAAATTCTTCCCGGTGAGGAATGGCGGCCGCCCAGCGCTTGAGAACCTCGCCCATGGAGCCGGTCTTGTAGGTGTAGATGCGCATCTCGTAGATGTTGCCCAGCGCCTGGTCGCCGCCCATGGGCCGCATGAAGGGCGCGGGGGTGAATATCTCCGACTCTTGACGTACGTACATGTCAGGATCGTTAGCTGGGGGCCAGTTGGGGTCTTTCAACGCCTCGGCCCGAATCTCTCAGCACGCTGGTCCATGCTTTCGTAGGGCCAGACGTGGATCACCTGGTTGAGGGGGCCGAACTCGGTGTGCCAGAAAGCGCCCAGCTTGGAATACTTTTCCCGGGCGGGAAGAGCCTTGGCGAAATTCTCTTCAAAGGTGGCCACGGAACCGGGTTTGAGGGTATAGGTGCGTACTTCATAGATCATGACAACTCCTGATATAGAAGGATTCCATCCCCCGCCCACCGAATCACATCTTGACCACCAGGGTGGAGGACATGCGCAGGCGTTCCATGAAAACCCGGGGAAGCCCGGGGAGGTCCGAATGTGCGGCTTAGTTTAGCAAAATCCCTAACGGCGGGCAATCTGCCGTCAACGGCGCCGGTGTTACAATCTCTGATGAGCCTGCCATTTAGATCGGCACCGGGGTGATCATGACCCAGATCGGCACTATCCCCAACATCAAGCGGGGCCAATACGTTGGCCGGCAAACGTTGTTGCGGCTGCTGTCTAATTGGCCGGGTCTTGAGAGTACTACCGACCAAGCCGCGGACCGTTTGAGCGGATCTACGTTTTACCTAAAGCCCGGCGACGGCCTGGATCTGTTGGCCCACGGTGGCCCCGAAGGCGAGGCCTGGCGGCGCATCTTGCTTGATTTGGGCAACAACGTGATGAAGTCGGACACCGGCTTGGCCGGGTTTCGTATGGAAAACCGGGGCCTGGTGGCCGCGCCTCCGTTTCCATTTCCCGACACTCAGTTGATCGCCGGCTGGGACACGGAACCCCTGAAGAAGTTGCTGCAGGCCGATCTCACCATCGGAGTCATTTTGTTGCGCCTGGGCCGCTTTTCGGTGGCGGTGTATGAAGGTCAAAAGTTGGTTTCCAGCAAGACCGATGCCCGCTACGTCAAAGGCCGCCATAGCGCGGGCGGGACATCACAACAACGATTCGTCAGGATCAGAGAGGGGCAGATACAAAGGCTATACGATAAGACTTGTTTGGCAGTAAGGGCCCAGTTTGAGCCCTACGCTGGCCGGCTGCAGTATATTCTCCTGGGCGGGGAGAGCCAGACCCTAAATGGATTCCTAAAGGCTTGCCCCCACTTGGAACGGTTTAAAGACAATGTGTTGGACCGCCGGTTGAACGTGCGGGACCCCAAGCGGGATACCCTGGACCGGGTCGGAGAGATGCTTTGGGATTGCCGGGTTTGGCCCGTGGAATGGTAACCAATGCCGTATTCATCTAAAGTTCGACATTGCAAGTACGGCGCAGGTCTGTTTGAAATTGGGAGAGATTCTTGACCGAAGAATCAACTGAGAGATCAACCGGTTATATGGCCGGTGATCCACCGTTTCCTTCCTTTCCGCCAGTAGGAAAACCCGCTGGGATGCCGGACGGCTTTGCTGAGTATCTGGGGCTGTTGGAATTCGACCAGATACGCACCCGGTTGGCCTCCTATGCCCGAACCTTGATGGGCCGCCGGTTGTGCACGTCCCTGGCGCCTTCAGGGGACGTTTTGGAAATCGCCACCCGCCAACAGGAAACCAGCGAAGCCCTCCGGTTTATAGACCACGGAGGAGGTTTGGAGTTCGGTCCGGAGGAGGATTTCCAGGAATTCTTCCACCGGTCGATGTTGGGCGGTCTGCTCCGGGGGGAAGAGCTCCACGCCATTCAGGAAATGATCGGGACGGCTCGCGCCAACCGGGCCAGCTTGCTTCGGCACGAAGAACTGCCCTTGCTCTCCGCCATCGCGGAAAACATCCCGGACCTGCGGCCGCTTTGGCAGTCCATCGCATCGGCCATCAGCGCCGCCGGAGAATTGTTGGACGACGCCAGCCCCGACTTAAGGGCCCTGCGGCAGGAGTCTAGGTTGACCTTTCACCGGCTCAACCAGGTGATGGAGCGCAGCCTGCGCCGGTTCCAACGCCAGGAGGTGGTGCAAGAGCCCTTGATCACCCAGAGGAACGGCCGGTTGGTCTTGATGATCAAGGCCGACCTGCGTTCGAGGGTGTCCGGGATCGTCCACGATGTTTCCGACAGTGGCGCCACCGTATTCATAGAGCCCATGCCGGCCATAGAGGAGGGAAACCGGTGGCGGGAATCCCGCAGGGCTGAAGAACGGGAGGAGGAGCGGATCCTGCGTCATCTGTCTAGCCTGGTAGGGGAAGCCGGACCCGGCCTGCTTTTGATGTTGGATCAGGTGGGGCGCCTGGATCTGGACATGGCCAAGGCACGATATTCCAGGTCGTTGAAGGCCACTGAACCGTGGGTGGGCGGCCCCCCGGAAACGGATGGGGAATCAGCGGATATCTATTTGGCGGACTGGCCCGTGGCCGACCGGGAAATAAGGTTGACCGGAGCCCGCCATCCCTTGTTGCCTGGGAATGTGGTGCCGGTGACCGTGCGGTTGGGCGGAGACCACCGGGTCATGCTGATAACCGGTCCCAACGCCGGTGGCAAAACCGTGACGTTGAAAACGGTGGGGCTCCTGGCATTGATGGCCCACGCCGGGCTGCATGTGCCGGCGGACCAGGCCGTCTTCCCCCTATTGGACGGGGTTTACGCTGACATCGGAGACCAGCAAAGCATCGAGCAATCGCTCTCCACGTTCAGCTCTCACATCAGAAACCTATTGTCCATCATGGAACGGGCTACTGCCAGATCGCTGGTTTTGGTGGACGAGCTGGGCACCAGCACCGATCCGGAGGAAGGCTCCGCCCTGGCCAAGGCGATCCTGGAGCATTTCGTGTCGATGGGCTTGCTTATGGTGGCCACCACCCACCACCGCGGTGTCGCCAATTACGTTCAAGAACAGCCAGCCATGATCAACGCCAGCGTTGACCTTCATCCCCAAACTCTGGAACCGACCTTCCGGGTGACCCAAGGCCTGCCCGGGCGAAGCTATGCCCTGACCATTGCTTCCCGTTTGGGGCTCCCGCCGAGTATCGTGGAAAACGCCCGGTCTGCCCTGTCGCCGGCGGAGCAGGCCACGGAAAATATGTTGGGGGAGCTTCAGGAAGAGCGGAATCTGGTAGAAGGCCTGCGCCGAGACGCCGAAGAGGCGTTGGTTCAGGCCAGGGAGCAAGAATCCCAGCTTAACGCGCAACTGGCATCGGTGGAATCTTCCAAGCTGGAGCTGGTGGAACAGTCCCGCCGGGAACTTCAGGAAAAGACCGCCCATATCCTGAGGAAGATCCAGGACGCGGAAAGGACCCTGAGATTAACCGCTAGAAATGTGACTACCGGGAATGTGGCTGCAGGGATAGAGATAGACGGCCGGGCCTCGTTGCAAGAGCAAAGGGCCAGGCTGTCCCAAGTGCGCCGGGAGTTGGATTCTACCCGCTGGGAACCGATCGAGGTATCCCGCCCAGATTGGTACACTGATATTAACGTCGGCCAGCGGGTCTACATTCGCGGTATCCCCCGTCCGGTGGAGGTGGTGACTCCTCCAAATGAGCACGGCCAGGTGGAGGTATTGCTGGGCACCATGCGGGCCAGCCTACCGGTTTACCAACTGGAACGCCTTGCAGGGGACCAACTTCCCAAAGCTCAACCCAGCGTTCACGTCAGCCGCCCTTCACGTACCAACACGGGCAACGAGATAGACCTGAGGGGGTTTCGGGTTGATGACGCCCTGGACAAGGTGGAAGGGCTGCTTAACGACGCCGCATTGGACGAGGCAGGCGAGGTAAGGATCATCCATGGCAAGGGAACCGGCGCTCTGCGGCGGGCGGTGCGGGAATATCTGGAAGATCATCCGTTGGTGACCTCGTCGGAGCAACCCGAAGGTCCCGGTGGAGACGGGGTGACGGTGGCACACCTTAGATGACCGGCTAACAACGGCCCTTAACCCCGGCCTAGCCTCCAAATCGAAAGCAGGTTCACCTTATGGGACGCCTAATTCGGCCACAAGCCGCCCGAAGGAATCGTATTTCAGGACCCTGCGGTTGGCCGTGTCGGCGATGTAGACCCATTTATTGGTGGCATCGATGGCTATGTGACTTGGCGACTTAAAAGGTCCTGCCAATTTGAAAATGAAACCGCCCAGGTCGGAGAATTTCTTAACCGTATTGTTGCCTGAGTCCGACACGTACACCACCCCTGTGTTGGAGTTGATCTCAATGTCTTGGGGTTGCCGGAATTGGCCGTCGCCGTCTCCCTCGGACCCCCATTGGCCCAGGTACCTGACCCGGGAGTCAAATCTTTGAATCCTATGGTTTCCCGCATCCACCACGTAGATGAATCCCGACGAATCGACAATCATATCTCCCGGTTGCCTGAACTGTCCATCGCCGTCCCCCTCGGAACCTGAGGTGTCCAGGTACGTGCCATCTTTGTCGAACCGGTGAATCCGGTTGTTCCCCTGATCCACGACGTATATCCATTGGCCCGAGGGGCTGATCGCCACGGCGCCAGGACTTTGGAATTGGCCAGCACCGTCCCCCTGGATACCCCAGGTGCGGATAACCACGCCCACCGAGTTGAACTTGACTACCCTGTGGTTGCCGGTGTCGGTGACGTAGATGTCGCCAGCGGGGTCGATCGCGATGCTGTTGGGATTGAGAAGCTCGATGTCGCCGGTGCCGGCGGCCCCGAATTCCTTGAGGAAGCCGCCTTTATCGTTGAATTTATGGATGCGGTTGTTGCCGCGGTCCACGACGTATATGAACCCAGGCGCGTCGATGACCATATCTCCGGGATCTGAGAATTGGCCGGGGTCACTGCCGAGGGAGCCCCATCTGGAAGAATACCGGCCGAATTTGTCGTATTTGTTGATGCGCCGGGTCTCCACGTCCAAGATGTAGACAAATCCTGAATCCGCAACCACGATATCTCCTGTCCTGCCCATTTGACCTAGCGGCGCGTTTAAGGTCGGCTCAGGCGTGGGTGTCAGCGTGGCCGCAGGTGTGGCGGAGGGCGCGGTGGTAGGTGTGGGCGCCGATGTTGGCTTGGGCCTGGGGGTAAATGTGGGAATGGGCGTGAATGTGTAAATAGGCGTGGGGTCAAATATCGGCGTAGGAGCCGTTTGGCGCGTCGCTGTGGGGACCGGCGCCGTTACGGCGGTGGATTCAGGAGTAGGTTCAAGGCTTGATCCTGGCGTGGGCTCCGGAGGTGGCTCTACAGAAGGGCTCGCTCCCGGGGCTGGGTCTGTGGCCGGGGCCGCCGGCTCAGCGTTTGAGGTTGGAACAGTTGTAGGGGCGGTGGTTTCCCCAATCGTCTCGGGTGTGGGTCCTGTGGTGGGTGGCCGGTCCGGCGCAGGGGTGAAAGTAGGAACCGCGCAAGCTATCGACAAACCCATTACGAAAACCGTCAAACCGCCGGCTATCAATAGCTTGATGCCTGGCAGGCGGTTCCGGTTTGAGCTGGTCTGGGAAGCGAGGAGTCGGTGGTTCAGAATCCGCATCGTGACAATAAGTTTTGCCTGCCGTCATTGGGTTCTAATGGTTGCGCTGGCCTTGCGGGAAGAAGCCTTAAGTCCAGTATAGCGGGTTTGATGCCGAGGGGTTACCAAATGGGGTGCGCGTTATGAACCGATATATGCAGGCTGGTCCGTATTCTCATTCCTTATTAGGGGTTGGGCCGGTTGGGTCCAGTAATGGGTCGGGGATCTTATCGGCGCAGGTGGAGACCTTGGAGCATAGTGGCGACCAATCGGAGTGGAAATCCCAGGTGGGGCTATCGGTCAACCGCTCCGGATTGCTACCGTTGGCGTTCATCACGTAGATATCACCCAAGCCCGTCCGATTGGAGGTATAGGTTATCCTGCTGCTGTCGGGAGACCAGTCGGGGTGAAATTCGTCGTAGATGCTCCGGGTGATGTTGACCAAGCCCGACCCGTCGGTGTTCATCAAGTAGATCTCTTGATTTATGTCTCTCCTAGAGTTGAAGGCGATCAACCTGCCATCGGGGGACCAGGCCGGACTTCCGTCGTTGGCATCATGATTGGTGAGGCGGGTCTGGTTCCCGCCGTGGGCGTCCATCACGTAGATTTCCTCGTTTCCGTCACGGCGGGAAGTGAATACGATCCGGGTGCCGTCGGGAGACCAGGAAGGGCTGATATCTATGGAGGGGTGGGTGGTCAGCCGTTGAATCCCCGTCCCATCGGCGTTTATCACGTAAATGTCACCTGGCCCCGAACGGTTGGAAAAAAAGGCGATCTTAGTCCCATCTGGAGACCAGGCAGGCAGCGTGTCGGCGTTTGGGTGCCTGGTCAGGTTGGTCTGGTTCCCTCCATCGGCGTCCATGATATACACGTCGAAGTTGAAATCCCGGTTGGAATAGAAGGTTATCTTTCCGGCATCGGGAGACCAGGACGGGCTGCGGTCTTCGGAATAGTGACGGGTCAGATTCTTCTGGCCGGACCCGTCGACGTTCATGGCGTAAATCTCGTTGTTGCCTTCCCGGTTGGAATAGAAGGTTATGCGGTCGGGCAGCGGCTCAACCCCTTGGAATGCCCCTACTTCAGCGGCGCTCGGGAGGTTTGGCGGCGCTTCCGCCACCAGGCCGGCCAGTGCCGTGAGGACGATCATGGCGGCAGCGAGTTTTAGTGCATTTGTCATTGGTGTAGCCCAAGTCTGGGTTACATTCCTTGGAACCAAGGGCGGCGTTTTCCGGCAAATGCCTTGATTCCCTCATGGAAATCTGAGGTAAGGGCGATATCAGCCATGGCGCTGGTTTCCAGGTCGAGCTGGTCTTCCAACGGATGCTGCCACGAGCGGTCCATCATTGCCTTGACCCTGGCGAAGGCTTTGGTCGGTCCCTGGGCCAGCCGCGCGGCAGTTTCAAGGGCATGGCGGCCGAAGTCGGCGGCGGGGAAGACCTGGCTGACCAAACCCATGGACAGGGCCGCTTGGGCGTTGATAGGCTGGCTGGCCAGGTAAAGCTCCATGGCCCGGCTGCTGCCAACTAACCGGGGCAAAAAGTAGGTGGAGCCTCCGTCGGCCGCGGCCCCGATGCCGGCATATGCCATCAAAAACCGGGCGCTTTCCGAGGCAACCCTCAGATCGCAGCATAGCATCAAGCTGAACCCGCCGCCGGCCGCCACGCCGTTCACTCCGGCCACCACTGGTTTTTCCAGGCGGCGAATCTCCAGGATCACATCCTTGTGAAAACCATCGGCCGCCTCTCTGAGGTGGCTGGAAATACCCTGGGGCCCTCCTTCTTCAAACCGGCTTGCGAACTCCCGCACGTCGGCTCCGGCGCAAAACGCCTCCCCGCTTCCAGTGATCAACACCGCGCGGACATCCGGTGACTTACAGGTTTGGATAGCCTCGGCCAAGTCATGAAACATGGCTGAGGAAAGGGCGTTTCGAGCCTCGGGCCGGTTGAGGGTTATTATCCCTACGTCGTGACTCTTGGAGAAGTTGATCAGGCCGGAACCCATTTATCTCTCCTCGCATTGCAATCGGTTTGGGGCTGCTCTAACCAGGTCTGGTCAAAAACTCATACGGGCGAGCATCGGCCAATCATCTGTGCATATCCACAGTCAGATATACTTAGTTAGCCAAATCATAACACTTCCGGATTCAGCAAGGTCGCGGCGGATTCGTCAGGAAATCTCATCCATATATCCGCCGATCTCTTCCAAGTTGAAATCGGCCACCGCCACCTCAGGCGCCTAAGTGACTTGATCCGACGACCATCGTATCGTTCCCCGGCGTTGGGAACCGATGCCCAAGATGGCGTTGATCACCCGCAAGACGTTGTCGTTCATCCGTATGGTGTTCGTCCTTAAAGGGGCGTCGAGTTTGCCGTCTTTGATGATGTAGGAATCTCCGACGATGGTACCGCTGAAATCCCCGGCTGCGATGCCGTTCACGGGGTGGGTGTACCAGATGCGTCCGATGTAGATGCCGTCGCCCACCAACCGGAGCAGGTCTTGAGGGGCCTGCTTCTCTTTTCCGTCGATAACCAGGTTGGCAGGGGTGATGGAAGGAAGCGAACTGAAATCTCTGCCGCCTCCATAGGCGGGACGGAACCCGTTGGGGGGCGCCAGGGATTGGGCCGCGCTTTGGGGATCGGCGCCCAGCTTCTCCCGGCCCTTCGGATCGGCCAGGATGCGCTGGAAGTTATAATGGTCAGACAAGAATCCGGATAGAACTCCGTTTCGAATCAGATCGGTCCGTCCCGTGGGCAGGCCTTCATCGGTGATCCTATTAGACCCGGCCAGTCCAGCCGCGGCGCCGTCGTCGTAAATCGAAAGTTTTTCTGAGGCTATTTGTTGCCCCATTTTTCCCATGAACGCTGAGGCGCGGGCATACACCATGTCCAGGCGCAAGCTGGGCATGAGAACCCATTTTAAGATCTCAGCAAGCGGTTGCGGGCCCAAGATCACACGGTAGCGGCCTCCAGGGACTCTCTGGCCGCTGGCCGAGGCGATGGCGTTTCGAGCCGCTTCCCATGCGGCGCCGCAGTCGAATTGACCCAAGTGGTTGCCCACCGGCCAGCCGCTGCCCTTGGCGGCTTGAGCTTCCACCATGGCCGTGGCAAAGGACATCGTCATGGTGGACTCCTCTGATTGCACCCTGGGCATGTGAGTGGAGGCGATGGCCATGCGCTCTTTCAAGAATACGGCGTCACCGCCCAAGATCAGACTTTGATCCATGACCCGGTCTGGACTGCCAGCTAGGTTAAGCAGGTCTTCCGATGATTGAAAAGCGTCTAGCCCCCGGTCCAACATCCGCCATCCCGATTCCACCAAACGCGAATTACCCATGCGCATGATGCCCGGGTCGTGGAGCCTTAAATGGCTGTCTGGGGACGGGGTTCAATCCCCCCTAGCCCCCCTTTGCGAAAGGGGGGAAGAAACTGGGTTAGGCAACGACACGTATTCTAGGTCGAGGACGGCGCCCGTTCGGGCTTTTTCCAGTGCTCGGGAGACTCCTTCCAACGACAGGCCATTGGGCTCGCTTCCGAAGCCGGTTTTGAGGCCCTGCGGTGTATCGAATGCCACTCGCAGACCGATGCCGCGGGACTCCACCGACTTCGGTTCCTCAACGCCGGTGCTGGGGATGTGGGAGGTGTAGTTAAGCCGCACGGTGAGGTTGGCGTTGGCCGAAGCGAAAACCTCGGCTTCGGCGACGCCGGGCTGGGCCGATACGTAAGCCAGGGCGTCTTTGACGGCGGCGCGCAGTCTAGCTATCGGGATCATGGCGCATATAGACACTCCAAATACTGGATCAGCGCTAATTGCATCTACATCAAGAGGCCGTGTACCGGCACCAAACGCTCGTCGGGAGTATCTACGGCTAGTAGTAGCCCTTGGAGGGTATATGCCCCCAATAGCGGCTCAGATCCTTCATCGCCAAATACGACTAGAGTGATTTCCGATTTGCCCTCGATTCGAACCCAGGTTCTTCCGACGTCCATCTGGACTCTTCTTCCGCCGGCCAGAATAAAGGTTACGCGGTCGTGGGCCGTTACCGTCATCTCCCGCAACATCGAATCGGGGACCGTGGTGTAGCTGGCGCCAGTGTCTACCAAAGCTCGAACAGATTCAAACCTATTACCACCTGGATCTCCAATCTCAACATTTACTCTGAAAGTGCCCAATTATTAACCTCGGGCTGTGATGGTTGATGTAACAAAAATCTATTTTAATTTTTCTCTGATCGATTAATTGTACCAACATTTGTGTATGGTAGCGCGCAGTTTAGCTATCGGGATCATGCCGGGGATCTCTCATCGTAATCGGGAATCCCGGCTTCGGCGAACTCCAGCTCAGGCAACTCAAGCTCGATTTGGCCCTCTTCGCCGTCTGATCCTTCGGGAAGGCTAAAGCCACGCTCAAGACGAATGGATTCTATTTGGTTCAACGGACGCTCCAGCGCCCGGCGACGCCGCTCGACCAGCGTCTTGAACGCGGACTGGAACGAGTCTAGCCTGCGGCCAACCAAGTCAAGCTGGCCCAGGAACTCATCCCACTGCTTCTTGAAGGCGCCCATCTGCGCGATGATCTGGTTGGAGCTCTGTTCCAGCGTGAAGTTGTCCACCGCTTGCCGGATCACCAGTAGGATGGCGAAAAGCGATACCGGCGAACACAGCACCACCTTGTTGGCCATGGCGGTTTCTATCAACGCACTGTCGTGCTCGTGGACGTATTGGTAGATCTGCTCGTTGGGGATGAAAACCAGTACGTAATCCAGGGTCTTTTGACCGGGGTCTATGTAGTCCCGAGTGACGACCTCTTTCAGCCGATCGCGCACGTCGCGCACGAACTGCTGCCGATATTGGTCCTCGGCTTCGGCTGTCGAGGCTTCCATGCATTTCATGTAATTGTCCAGGGGAAACTTCACGTCCATGTTAAGCTTTAGATCTTGGGGAAGCAGAAAGGTGAAATCTGGCCGCGCGCGGCCTCCTTCCGTTCCATGTTCGATCGTGGCCTGCTTCAAGTAGTTCACACCTTCCACGAAGCCGGTGAGTCTCAGCACGTCTTCCGCCATGCGTTCGCCCCATTGGCCTCTGGCTCTGGTATTGGCCAAGGCTTCCCGAAGCTGCCCGGTGGTGGAGGCTAAGAGGGTGGTTTGCTCTCCCACGGTTTTGAGCTGGTTGGTCAGCTGGCCGAATTTGTTCTCCCTGTCTTTTTCCAAGTCGCGGACCAGGCCCGACACCTTGTTCATCTCGGCCCGCATTTCGGCCACCCGCGGGTCCACCAGGGTTTCCAGGATGTCTTTCATGCCGCCTTGGCCTTGGTCCGGGCGCCGGACGGCCAACAGCAGAGCACCCGTGAGGGCCAGCGATACCAGGGCTAGTATTGCGATGATCGTGGTTTCCATGACGCCCCCTTAGGTCCGGGCTATTTAGGGATCTGGTTAACCTGGCCCCGTCAGCCGGGCGATGCCGCGCATGGTGGGGCCGCCGTTGCTCATGCGTTTGGCCTGCATGGGCTGGCCTTTGCCGAAGTTGGGGATGGGGTTGATCCTGAGGTCATTGCCCACGGCGTCGATGGACATGAAATAGTTACGAGAGTCCGTGTCCTCGCTGCTGGGTTTTTTCATGGCCGTTCTCGGCTGGGGCCCCTTTGGTTTCGTTGACCTGGATGCAAGGGTCGTAGTAGACCAGCCCCGGCAGCCTCCTAAACCGATCCATCACCAGCGACGCTAGGTGGGCCGAATCTGATCCAGGGTGTCGATGGTAATTGTTGGGGGCAATCGGTAAGCCTCTAGCTGTCAGCTGTCAGCCGGCAGCTTTATTCAAGAGATTCTGCAATGTGGTCCAATGGTTTTTGTATTCTTCGATCTGTTCTAGCCGAGGATGCCAGCGCCAGCGCCTAGGCGTTCCAGACTTGAAATAGGCGTTGTCAAAGGCGTCAAAAACTTGGTTTGATGGAATGACGAACATATCTGGTAACTCGCCTGTTCCCAACTTTAAGTCAACGAAGGCGAAAAACAAGCCTGGCAGATTTAATTTCGCCGATTTTTCACCAACGTCCCATTCGTAATGATGGGGCTGCTTCTTGTTGCCTCGACCCCTTTTCCGTAACGCCCAGTGGGAGGTCTTGACTTGCAGCGAAATCGTCGATGATCCATCTTGGGAGGCGACCAATATGTCCACCGATGGTGCATTCCCAAAGGTGACTGCCGCGTGTAGGCCACAGGCCGCCAGTTGAGAAGCCACGTGATAAACACCGGCGGTGCCAATTAATATGCCTGACTGCTTTGGCATCCCTTGAACCTAAGCCTCCAGCCCGAGGGCGAAGTGTATAGCGTCTTCAACGTCCTGTAATTTCTTAGCCCCTAGGTTGGCAATGTGCTGTTGAACGGTGCGTTTGGACACTGTGTAGATTGCATCAAGATTTACCGCACAGGCCCGTGGCAAACCGTCGTCCGGCCCAAGGGGCACTTCGGCGGGAATGCCCCGAATTCGGGTGGTTATTGGCGCTACGATAATCAGGTCTCGAACTCTATAAGCTGAATTCCGTGAAATGAGAAGCACTGGTCTGCGCCCAAAGGGTGGCGGCAGCTCGGCCCACCAGACTTGGCCACGTCTCATTCGCTAGCTCCGTCATCCCAAGGGTTCTCGGCTAAAACCCGGCCCATCACCGCCTCAGCCAGGGCAATCTCCTCCGCCGTTTCGGGGTTTTCTTGGTAGCCCCGCACGTACTGTTCTTCCAGTTCCCGTTCCCTCCGGTGACGCAAGAAAGCTTCTACCGCATTCCGGAAGAATTCACTGCGGCTTAGCCCGCTGGCCAGCCGCTCTTTCTCAATGGCTTGGAGTACCTCGTCAGGGAGGCTGATCGCTATTTTAGCCATTTTCGCACCCTATTTTTCATACTTGAATCATACTATAATATGACATATGGTATGATGAGTTTCAAGGACCTGGTGTCAGGCGAGTTAGTTTAAGGCGTCCGCATCGGACGAAGTAGAATTTGACCCTCTTAATTACGGTAGCGTTTTCAGTTTGGGTCTGTGAAGCAAGGAAAATTGGCTATCCCAAATTCCCTTCCTACCAGGCTTCGGCGGTGGCTTTGGCTACGGCCCGGGGCACCGCTCTATCCAGCGACCAGGGGATGACGTTCTCGGCGGTGGGTTCTTTGACCAGCTCGGCCAGGGTCTGAGCCGCGGCCAACTTCATCTTGGTGGAGATGCGGGTAGCGTGGACGTCCAATGCGCCGCGGAAAACGCCGGGGAAAACCAGGCTGTTATTGATCTGGTTGGGAAAATCGCTGCGGCCGGTGCCCACAACTCGGGCGCCGGCAGCCCGGGCCAAGTCCGGCATGATCTCTGGGATAGGATTCGCCATGGCGAAGACGATGGAACCGTCGGCCATTGAAGATACCATTTCCGGGGTCACCGCTCCGGCCACCGAAAGCCCAATGAACAGGTCGGCTCCTTTTAGGGCGTCGGCTAGGCCGCCCCGAAGGTTTTCGGGGTTGGTGGTGTCTAGCATCCCAGTCTTTACCGGCGTCAGATTGGTGCGATCCCGCTGGATGATTCCCGTGCTGTCTACCAGGGTGATATTCCGGGCGCCGTAGTCCAACAATAGCTTGGTCGAGGCGATGCCTCCAGCGCCGGCCCCGGAAAACACGAACTTGGTGTCTTCGATGCGCCTGCCCGTGACGTTCAACGAGTTGATCACCGCCGCCAGAACCGCGATGGCCGTGCCGTGCTGGTCGTCGTGGAACACGGGTATGCCCAGGTCCTGCAGGGCGTCCTCAATCTCAAAGCACCGTGGCGCGGATATGTCTTCAAGGTTGATGCCGCCGAAACTAGGCGCCAGGTTGCGCACCGTCTGGACTATCTCTTTAGGGTCCTGGGTGGCCAGGCAAATGGGTATCGCGTCGACGTCGGCAAGGCCCTTGAAAAGGATCGATTTGCCTTCCATCACCGGCATGGCGGCTTCGGGACCAATGTTTCCTAGCCCCAAAACAGCCGACCCGTCGGTGACGATGGCCACGGTATTGGCCCGGTTGGTCAAATGGTACGATTCAGATTTATCAGCCGCGATCGCCATGCAAACCGAAGCAACACCTGGAGTGTAGGCGATGGACAGGTCGTCCAGCGTTTCCACCTTCATCTTTGGGGCGATGCTAACCTTTCCCCGGCTGGCCCGATGCTGAACGATGGCTTCCTGTCCGTAATCCCTTGTCTGGTTAACCATGGGCGTTTCTCCATAGGTGCCTAGGATTTGATGGCCGCCGCGACCGCCTCTATCCAGTAACGGCCCCTTCCGCGGCGGAGGAAACGAGTTTGGCGTACTTGGCGAGGGCGCCGGTGGTGTAGTTGGGGGGCAGCGGCTGCCAGGCGGCCCGGCGGTCCGTGAATTCTTCTTTGGTTAACTTTACATTCAACTGGCGTCCCGGGATGTCCATGGTTATGATGTCGCCTTCTTTTAGCAGGGCGATGGGTCCCCCAACGGCGGCTTCGGGGGCCACGTGGCCAACCATGGGGCCGTGGGTGGCGCCGGAGAACCTGCCGTCGGTGAGCAACGCTACGTCATCGCCCAATCCCTGGCCCACCAACGCTCCGGTTACCGCCAGCATCTCCCGCATACCAGGACCGCCCTTTGGTCCTTCATAGCGTATGACCACGATGTCGCCCGACTTTATCTCCCGGCGTTGGATGGCCTGGAAGGCGGATTGTTCTTGGTCGAAAACCCTGGCGGGGCCCTCGTAAAGCCTCTCCTGGTGCCCGGCCACCTTGATGACGGCTCCTTCCGGCGCCAGGTTGCCCCGCAGGATCGCCAGGCCACCGGTGGGACTGCGAGGGTGGTCTACTGACGACACCACCGGCTGGTCGTCCACCGTTTCCACGGCCTGGATGTTCTCCGCGAGGGTCTTGCCGGTAACCGTCATTGCATCGCCGTGGAGCAGGCCTGCGCCCAACAGACGTTTCATTACCACGGCGATACCGCCGTAGCGGCTCAGGTCGGCCATTACGTAACGGCCGGCGGGCTTCATATCGGCTATATACGGCGTGTTCCGGCTGATGCGGTCAAAGTCCTCCAGCGTCAATTCCACCTCAGCTTCGCGGGCGATGGCCAGCAGGTGAAGAACAACGTTGGTGGAACCGCCCATGGAAACAGCCACGGTTATGGCGTTCTCAAAGGCCTGCTTGGTCAATATGTCGCGGGGCCGCAGGTCATCTTCCAACAGACGGATCAGGGTGCGGCCCACATCGCGGGCCTCCCCCAGCTTGCGAGGGTCGATGGCTGGTAGAGAGGCGTCACCGGGCAGTGACATGCCCAGGGCCTCGATGGCGGTGGACATGGTGTTGGCGGTGAATAATCCGGCGCAGGATCCTTCACCGGGGCAGGCCACGCATTGCAAGTCGGTGAGTTCCTCCAGGGTCATGCCGCCGGTGGCGTAGGCTCCCACGGCCTCGAAAACGTCCTGAATGCTCACGTCCTTGCCGTTGTACTGGCCGGGCATGATGCTGCCGCCGTACATGAAGATGGCCGGAACGTTCAGCCGGGCGATGGCCATCATGCAACCGGGCATGTTCTTGTCGCAGCCGGCAATGGTGATCAAGCCGTCCATACGTTCGCCGAAGGTTACCAACTCTATGGAATCGGCGATGACTTCGCGGCTGACCAGGGATGTCTTCATGCCTTCGGTACCCATGGATATGCCGTCGCTGACGGTGATGGTGCCGAACTTGAACGGTACGCCGTCGGCATGACGGACGCCGTCTTTGGCGGCTTCGGCGAACCGGTCCAGATGGACGTTGCATGGGGTCACGTCGCTGGCCAGGCTGGCGATGGCGACGAAGGGTTTTTCCATGTCTTCGATAGTCATGCCCATGGCCATCAGCATGGCCCTGGCCGGGGCCCTCTCAGGGTCGTGGGTCAGCTCTTTACTGCGGTGTTTTAGCTTCAGGTTGTTGGTGGTGATGGTCACCGGAACACCTCCTGGGTTGACCACTTATCGCCGCGCCCTTTATCGCATTGGACAATGAACAAGCCCCAATTATATCGGCGCAACGGTGATGGCGCTAGTGGAGGCTTGGCGTGATTGGCCAAGATAGCCGAAATTCCGGTTTGCCGTTCGGTTCACACGGTTCGGTTCAGCCGGTAATGGACGACCCCAGGAGAATGCCAGGACAGCCCGACAAGACTTGCGTGGCAGGGCCTTTTATTGTAGTCTGAGGCCCAATTCAAATATACGCCATGAGGTACTGAAACATGTTTAACCCACTAACGTGGTTGAAGGTTACCAAGGCTCATGCCCACTGTGACATACCCTGCGGGATCTACGACCCCGTATCCGCCAAGATCGCCGCCCAGACAGTGCAGAAAATGGTGTTGCGGATACAGGCATTGGAGCCGCCGGGACCCGGTGGCGACGCCGCGGCCCGCCATTCTTTCATTAGCACCATGTCGCGGTACGTTACAGTCAAAGAGGAACATGCGGAGATCTGCAAAAAAGAGTTGAGTATCCTCTGGGCCGACTATGGCTGGCCAAACACGCCGGCAGGTTTCGACCTACACGGGAGTTTCAATGCAGCGTTGAAGCTGGCCGGCCGCTGCAAGCAGAGTGTGGATATGGCAGCGTGCGAAGAGCTGGTAGCCACCGTAGACACCATTGCCACGGCGTTTTGGGCGACGAAAAACGTCACCTATAGCGACCCCAACGCCGCCGCCCGTTACGGGAGTTAAGCGGTCTTTAAACCCATCGTGGTGCATCTAAGTAGGGGCGCATGGCCATGCGCCCCTACTTTTTTTATTAGAGACGTTGGTGCGTCGGGACCACGGCATCTCGGTGGTTAAGTCATTGAATGGTATGATGAAAATTAGCGCCGGCGCAATTCTGATATCAGCCCTCCTCCTCTTGATATCCGCCTGCTCCGGGGAGGTCTCTTTCAGCCAAATAGAACCCAGCCACGACATCGCGGAGATGTTGGCTTTGGAGGGTCAGGCCAAGGCGCTGGCCGAGGAGTTGGCGGCGGATGCCGTGCTGAAACAGGTGGACCGGGGCCGTGACATGGTGGGGTACATCTTTCACTACACCGACACCGCGGCGACCCGGGTGATCACCGTTTCGGTTCCAGTGGATGAAGTGCCCAGCGGTGAGTGGGAGGTGCGGACCGGAATATCACCCCTGATCGGCCACCAGTCCCCAGGTCTCTTTCTGGGCAGCTTGCGGGTAGGTCCGGACGCGGTGGTCAAAGCGGCCACGGAGCATTGGAAGGCCTGCCCGGTACGTGGTCTGAGCCTGACCGGCGAGGAAGACCAACTGACATGGTTTATCTTCTGCAACCTGCCGGAAGGGGTGGTGTCGGCATCGATGGACGGGACCACCGGAGAGTTCGTCCCTTCGCAAGCACCGCCGGCCCAACCTCCGCCCACTGCCACGCCCGACTGCCAGCTCTACAAATCAGCCCAGGGATGCCAGAGCTTCTTTGGCCACCGCGATGGTCTGGTCGATGTCGGCGTTGGTGTGGGCCAGTGACACGAACCCGGCCTCGAACTGGGACGGGGCCAGGTAGACACCCCGCTCCAACATGGCGTGGAAGTACCGGCCATAGACGGCCGCGTCGGCTTGCTCCACTTGATTTAACGACTCCACCGGACCCGGTGAAAAGAAGCCGGTTAGCATGGAACCCATTCGATTAACCGTGCCGGGGATTTCGGCCTCGTTGAATACCTTGGTAAGTCCATCCGCCAGGCGTTGGCCCATGGTTTCCAATTGTTGATATACGCCGGGCTTTTTGATTTCGGTCAAAGCCGCTACACCGGCGGCCACGGCCAGGGGATTACCCGATAGGGTTCCCGCCTGGTACATGGGCCCCAGGGGAGCCACCTGCTCCATGATCTCCTTGCTGCTGCCGTAGGCGCCGACGGGCAGACCGCCGCCGATTATCTTGCCCAGGCAGGTGATGTCAGGGGATATCCCGAAAAACCCCTGGGCGCCGTTATATCCAATCCGAAAGCCGGTGATCACTTCGTCGAAGATCAGCAGAGAGCCGTTCTTCTTGGTTAGGCTCCGCAGCCCGGCTAGGAACCCATCGGCCGGGAGAACCACGCCCATATTCCCCGCCACCGGTTCTACGATGACGGCGGCGATGCCGTTGGGGTGTTGGCCGAACAGCGCTTCCACCGACAAAAGGTCGTTGTAGTCGGCCACCAGCGTTTCGCTGGCGTAGGATGCAGGCACTCCCGCGCTGGTGGGGATGCCGTGGGTCAGCGCGCCTGATCCGGCCTTGACCAGCAGGCCGTCGGCGTGCCCGTGGTAGCAGCCGGCGAATTTGATCAGCTTATCGCGCCCGGTGTGCGCCCTGGCCAGCCGGATAGCGCTCATGCAGGCTTCGGTTCCCGAACTGACCAGACGCACCGACTCCACCGAGGGCAGGGCCTCGCAGATGATCTGGGCTAGTTCCACTTCTTGAGCCACCGGCGCGCCAAAGCTGGTGCCGCCCTCGGCGGCTTTTTTTACCGCTTCCACCACCGCGGGATGGGAATGGCCCAGCACCAGCGGCCCCCAGGAGCCCAGGTAGTCTATGTACTCGTTGCCGTCCACGTCCCATACCCTGGAACCGGACCCCCTGGCAAGAAACGGAGGCGTGCCTCCCACGGCGCGGAAAGACCGCACCGGGCTGTTGACACCGCCGGGGATGTACTTCTGCGCCTGGGCAAAAAGCTCTTCGGACTTTTGGAGTTGCATGGTTAATCCTGATTTAATTTGGTTTCATGGAACCCTTAGAATAGGTTCCTGACCCGCCGGTAAGTGCCTTCGGAGCGGCGGCGTATCCCCGATGTCGATTCTGCGCTTTTCATCGTCAATCTAATACAAGACTCTGAACTGCCCAACAGGGACCCTGAAAATGTTGCCATCGACTTGCACAGCACCCGCTGGTCGGGAGGTTTCGGCAAAGGCTTCGATGGCGCGAAAAATCGTGGAATAGTAGTTCCCAGGTATCGAGTTTAGTTCCCTTTGCACTCGGCGGCTCCGCAGGCGGACTTCGTAAGGTCCACTACCTGCCTCGCTCTTAGTCCTTCAGACTGATGGGTTCGTCGCTGCTTTCTTCTGCCTCCCGCATCGTCAGCAGGTCTTCCAGGTCCTCTGGAGAATCAATCAGCTTCTCGAACTCCGAGAATTTGACGATCAATTCCCAACGGTTACGGAAGCCGCAGAGCAGGTCTTTTAGCGGCATTCCATATTTTCGGACACCGCTGTCCAAGTCTAGATCTCGGGGTGATCCCTTCGGCGGGGTACTAGCATATTTGTCGAAAATGGCCGATGGAAATACCCAAACATTCTCAGGACTGTCATCGGCGAATTCGACGCCGATGATAAAAAAATCTCTGCTGGCCTTGATCTGAGACATTTGGAACCATTTGGGGTGTTTGGCGCCTGCGCTGCCGGCGGCTTTGACCTGGAGCTTGAGAACTTGTCCATCTGGAGTGCAGACCATAGCGTCGTAACCTTCGTCCACCAAAGGAACGTATGGGACCACGCCTTTCTTCAGAAGCTCGCCGAAGACGTATAACTCCCCCCTTTCGCCGCCGATTTGCGTCCTGGTTCTAGCGGTACCCATTGCCCTACTCCCGTTCTTTCAGCCAGCGGGCTACTTCTTTGGCGTGGTAGGTTAGGGTTATGTCGGCGCCGGCCCTTTGGATGGCGGTCAAAAGCTCTAGGGTGGCGGCCTTCTCGTCGATCCAGCCTCGTTCCGCGGCCGCCTTTACCATGGAGTATTCGCCGCTGACGTTGTATGCCGCCAGAGGATGGTCGAAACGGTCCCGGGCTTGGCGGATCACGTCCAGGTAGGCCAGGGCGGGTTTGACCATGACGATGTCCGCCCCCTCGGCTATATCACTCTCTATCTCTCGCATGGCCATTCGGGCGTTGGCCGGGTCCATCTGGTAGCTGTGCCGGTCGCCGAATTGGGGGCTGGAATCGGCCGCTACCCGGAAGGGCCCGTAGAAGGCCGAAGCGTATTTGGAGGCATAGCCCATGATGGGAGTAGTCTCATGCCCATGGGCATCCAGTTCCCGGCGGATGGCTTTCACCTGTCCGTCCATCATGGCCGAGGGGGCCACCATGTCGGCCCCGGCCTGCACGTGGGACAATCCGGTCCGGGCCAGCAATTCCAGCGTGGCGTCGTTGTCAACGTGGCCGTTGTCGATGACGCCGCAGTGACCGTGGTCGGTGTATTCGCAAAGGCAAACGTCGGTGATGACCATAATGTCCGGCACTTCCCGCTTGATGGTGCGCACCGCCTCTTGAATGATGCCTTCCGGGTCGTAGGCACCCAAACCTACCGGGTCCTTTTCTTGGGGCAGGCCAAATAGGAGAACCGCGGGAATGCCTAGTTCGGCGGCTTCGCCCACGTCTTCAGCCAGCAGGTCAAGAGATAGATGATGGCACCCGGGCATCGGTTCTATCGGCTGACGGATGTTTTGCCCGTGGGTGATGAACATGGGGTAAACGAAGCCCGATGGAGAAAGGCGGGTCTCACGGGTCAATTGTCGTAATGGAGCTT
Source organism: Dehalococcoidia bacterium (assembly GCA_034428715.1). Classification (GTDB taxonomy): domain Bacteria; phylum Chloroflexota; class Dehalococcoidia; order Lucifugimonadales; family UBA3495; genus Io17-Chloro-G2. Next base: position 50,956 of record DAOUHE010000175.1, read on the forward strand.
GATCTCTTATGCGGCGCAAGCGCAGGTCTGGGAAGCTGACCATGTTTTTCCTCCGTTGGTGGTAGGGGCACGGCATGCCGTGCCCCTACCGTTCACGTATCACAATAAATTATGCCCTATTGTCCGGCAAAATACTCGACCACCGCGCTTACCAGGCCTTCCACCGTGTGCTCCTGGGCCACTACGTCTACTTTCAAGCCCAATTCTTTGGCGGTGGCGGCGGTAGTGGGGCCGATGCATATCAGGGGAAGGTCTTGCAACAATGACTTGCTGCCGTTGAGCATATCCACCAGGTTTCGCACCGTCGACGAACTCGTGAAGGTGACGGCGTCGATCCCCGATTCAAATGCCTCTTGGGCCCTTTCCCCCATTCCTTGGGAAGGGGTGGTCCGGTAGGCGGTGACCCGTTCCACTTTGGCGCCCATGGCTGCCAGCCCCTTGGCCAGGGCGTCCCGGCCGATATCGGCCGAGGGGAGCAGTACCGATGTGCCGTTCCAATCGCCGGACCATTCCATATTGGATAGCTCTTCCACCACGGATTCGGATATCGAACGTGTGGGCACGAAATCTGCCTTGATTCCCCGGTTTGCCAGGGCGGCGGCGGTGGCTGGGCCGATGGCCCCGATGTTGGCTGCGGCGAAGGCCCGGGAGTCCCGGCCTTGCGTGTCCAGGCGTTGAAACACTGATTCTACCGCGTTGGTGCTGGCGAAGATCACCCAACCAAACTCGGGCAGCCGGGTCAACGCGCCGTCCAATTCCGTGTAGTCTTCCAAGGGTTCTACATGGATCGCCGGAAGCTCAATGGGTTCCGCGCCTAGGTCTTCCAGTAAACCCACCAGGCGGGAGGCCTGAGTGCGAGAACGTGTGATCAATACCCTCTTCCCAAATAGGGGACGGCGGTCAAACCATGAGATTTTTTCACGTAGTTCCACCACGCCGCCGAAGATGGCTACCACCGGCGGCTTGAGCCCGGCCTTCTTTCCCTTTTCGACGATGTTTTCCAAACTGCCGGTGACGGTGGTCTGCTTGGCCCAGGTGCCCCAATTGACCAGGGCAGCCGGGGTGTCCAAGGCCATACCGTTGCGGCCCAATGTGTCTACGATGGAACCCAAAGCGGCTAGACCCATCAGCACCACCAGGGTGCCTCCGTTTTTGGCCAAGACATCCCAGGGAACCGAAGAACCGGGCTTGGATGGATCTTCGCTGCCGCTAACCACGGTAAAGGTGGTGGCAATGCCCCGGTGGGTGATGGGGATGCCGGCGTAGGCGGCGGCGGCGATGGGGGAGGTTATTCCGGGAACCACTTCAAAGGGGATCCCATGCTCGGCCAATGCCAGGGCTTCTTCTCCGCCCCGGCCGAATACGAAGGGGTCTCCGCCCTTGAGCCGCACGACAGTCTGGCCCTTTGATGCCCGGTCCACCAGAAACCGGTTGATCTCGTCCTGGGTCATGGCTTGGCGGCCGCGTTCCTTGCCCACGAAAACCAACTGGGCGGATTCGGGCGCCGACCGGAGCAACGAAGGGTCCATCAGGCGGTCGTACACCACCGCCTGGGCTTCTTCCAGGCAGCGCTTACCCTTCACCGTGATTAATCCGGGATCGCCGGGTCCGGCGCCCACTAGGTAGACTTTACCGAGAGTTGGTTGCACGTGATCCTCGATGTTTGATCGTCCGCGTTGACTTACCTAATGCGCGATGGTCTAAGGTTGGGAAATGCCCCAGCCCCAGATACTTCGTCGCTGCGGCTGGCTCAGCATGACATTCTTGCTTGGGTAGATGTATGTCTATTCCCACAATTACAGATGCACAGGGCGTTATTTGTTGCCCATTTTTGGATAATCCTCATTTTGACCCAAACAGCTCGTCTGCACCCTGTTCCACCAGGTTCAGGTAGGCGTCGTTGGCCAGCCGCTTGGGGTCTTGAGGTTGGCCGCGCAATTCGGCCCTGAAGCATTTTTGACCGTCGTCGGAAGATAAAAACACCGTAAGAACCATCAGTTCACCGTCGGATTGGGCGTAGGCGCCCACCGGCACCTGACAGCCGCTGCCCAGGATTTCCAGAAATGCTCGTTCCGCGGTGGCGGCGTAGCGGGCCTCGGCATTATCCACCGGTCTTAACAGGCTTTCCATCCGTTGGTCGCCAGTGCGAATCTCCACCGCCAGCACCCCTTGGCCGGGAGCCGGGACGAATTCTTGGGCCGAAAGATATTCGGAAATCTCATTGGTTACCCCCAGGCGGATTAGTCCGGAGGCGGCCAAAACAGCGCCGTCGTAGTCATCGCTCTTGGCTTTTTCGAGCCGGGTGTCCACGCTGCCGCGGATGGGCAGGACCTCGGCCTGGGGGCAGAGGTTCATCATTTGGGCCCGTCTTCGGGGGCTGCTGGTGCCGATGCGGGCGCCCTGGGGGAGTTGATCCAGCGGGCAATTCCACCGGTTTACCAAGATATCACGGGGGTCTTGGCGGTGAAGGGTAGCGCCGAGGATAAGACCGTCTGGCAGCAGGGTGGGCATATCCTTTAGGCTATGCACCGCTATGTCCAGGGTCTCGTTAAGCAGCTCCCGTTCGATCTCTTTCACAAAGACACCCAAGCCCATTCCAGGAAGGGAGCCGGTGGCGTTGATATCGCCGCTGGTTCGTACTGTCACAACCTGGAAATCCAGGCCAGGATTCAGGGGGCGCAACTGCACTAGGACTTCTTCGGTCTGGCGCAAAGCCAGGTTGCTGCCCCGGCTACCCACTTTGATTACGTTGCTATCAACCAATGTGTATATCTGACCATATGACGAGGTTTGGGAGCCGGCTTTAGAGAGCCTGGCGCTAAGGATAGAAAGTCGTGAAGGAACGGTGACGGTCCGACGGAATTGACTCCGGTATGTTTAAACCTGAGTAGAGCAGCCGTCCGAACCGCATTTCTTTACATCCGAGCATAATCCCGACGCGTTTTCGCCCAAAAGGCTGAACATTATCTGTTCCAGGGCTTGCTCGTCTTGACCTGCCTGGGCCAAACTGAGCAGGTCTGGAGTAAGGCAACATTGCCATCTTTGCGGGTCCACCGACACGCCCCGTTTCTTTATTTCCTTACGCGCTTTGGAAAGCACACCGGCCAGGTCGGCCCACTCTAAAGCGGGAGCTGCGGCAAGGGTTTCCCGAAGCTTCCTCGCCAGGGCGGGACTGGCCCCCCCCGTGGAGATGGCCACGGTCACCGGACCGCGCTCCACTACGGACGGGGCGATGAAGCCACAAAGGTCGGGATCGTCCACCACGTTGAGGACCACTCCCAGCTCCTGTGCTTCCTGAAAAATCTGCTGGTTTACCTGGCGTTTATCGGTGGCGGCGATGCCCAGGAACGCCCCTTCAAGATCACCGGGTTGATATTTCCTGGCGGTCCATTCCACCACGCCTTTATTGGCCATCTTTTGGATGGCCGGGGTGGCGTCTGGGCTGATTATCGTGATCTGGGCGCCGGTCTTCTTCAGCTTGGAGATCTTTCCTTCGGCGATGGTTCCGCCGCCGAATATGACGCAGCGTTTGCCGGCGAGATTTAGGAACACGGGGTAGTAGGCTGGCATATCCTTCCTCGTCAACCCCTGGCCACGTTTTCGGCCGGTTGGGGGTCACGGTACCTGTCGTAATCGTCCACAAAGTATTGCACCCGGGTCTTCTTGTATTCCCGTGTGCTGTAAAGAAGCCGGCGTTCGGTGATGCCGGTGGATTCGGCTATCTCCCGCTCTACCTCCTCGCAACCATCGGTGCTTGTTGCGTGGACCATGGTGAAATGGGTGTAGGGCCAATCTGGGAAGGTGGGCCTCTCGTAACAGTGGGTCACTGCCGAGTGTTGGGCCATGGTCATCCCCACTTCCTCTGAGCGTTCCGGCGGTACTTTCCAGACGATCATGGCGTTGGCCCGGAAACCAGAACGGCGGTGGTGCAACACTGCGCTGTACCGCCGCATGAGACGCCGCTCCTGGAAATCGGCCGCCCGTTGGAACAGTTCCTGGTTGGTTATGCCAATCGATCGGGCCATGGAGTCGAAGGGCCGCGGCACCAAGGCCAGGTCCTCCTGTAATTCTCGGATAGACACCTTGTCCGTTTCTGAAAGCTCCTGGGCCTCGTTCCAACCTTTGGCGGATTCTTGGTTTTGGCTGGAACCGTTGCCATCCGGGTTGTAGTTGAAAGAGGAACCCTTTTCGTTGACCATGTCGAAGTTTACACCGATCTTGAAAAAACGGATGGTGGGCATCATTCGGTAGCTCAACGCTTTAGTATCGCGCCCCATGCGGTCCACGGTTCCTTCCAGATCGTGATCGGGAGGAACCGCCAGGGTGAACCAAAGATTGAAGTATGAGCCTTCCCGTGCGTAATTGTGGCTTACGCCGGGATGTTTGTTGATTTCCAGCGCTCCTTTGTGGAGCTGCTCTGGCTCAAAGGCCATGGCCACCAATGTGGTCTTGTAACCAAGACGCCGGGTATCGAAGATCGCGCTGATCTGGCGAAGCACGTTCTGCCGCTTCAACTCCGACAGCCGTTGGATGGTCTCATCTTCGGTTATCCCCAACTCTTCTCCTAGGTTCAAATAGGGCTGGTCCACCAAGGGGAAGGCCCCCTGGATCAAGTTCAACAATTTCCTGTCGGTCAAATCCATGGTCGCTCCTGTTCACTCTTCGTGATACCTGGATCGGATATTTGGTTCCGGACCGCACGACTATCATGTTCGGGCGTCTGGTATTGGTTTAACTTGCAGACATCAGGCAGCGCGGTTCTGGTAGGACTCCACCACACCCAACAAGACCCGGTCCGCCAGGTCCAAGATACGAATCCAAGAACCGTGGCCGGCGGAACTCAAGACCATGGTGCGAAAGAACATAAAGGCTTCGACGGTGTCTTTCAGCAAGACGCCCCGGCCGGCCATCTCCGATCCATATTCCCGCCCCATGACAACCGATTCATCCATTGCTCGCTGGCGGCGCCTTCCCGCCGGATTTTCCTGCATCAGCAAGGACAGGAGCTGGCGGCCGAATAGCCGCATGCGGACCCGTCCATCTTCGTCGATACTCTGGTACCACGGTTGGCGCGCCACCGTGTCTTGATGAAGCCTGCGGCGGATGCGGCGCAGGGCGTTTCCTTCCAGAGTGTTCGCCCCCAGAGAGTTGCCCTGAGCTAGGGCCTGCGGCGGTTCTGACCCATTGGTTAGGGCAGCAAGGTCTTCGCGCAGAAACCGGCGGTGGCCTCCCGGAGTTCGGTACACCCTGAGATAGCCATTATTGGCCCACTGCCTGAGGGTGGCTTCATTGACTTCTAAAATCCGGGAAGCTTCCCCCATGGACAACCAGCGGCTTTTATCACCTATGGCAGATTCGACCATTTAAAATCTATAGGAATCTTAATAAATCTATGACAGAATGTTACACTGAGTCTGAGGCTAACACAGGGCTACACCCCAGTCAACGGGTTATTCTAACCGGTGGGCATGGGGTTCATATAGGTCCCGCCAACATGGAGTCAGCCAAATCCGCTCTGGCTAAACAACGAGTCTATTTTGGCCGGAGCAGGCGCATTGTTGGGCACGAAGGCACGGTCGATATGGAACCCACTTGATATAGTGGATACGATTCAGGAAGTTTCCTGGAAGGCCTTCTAACTAAACTCTCTAAGGGGACTTACTGGGAAATTTAGGAAACGTACGCGGATACTTTCGGTGAGATTTACGATGCAAATCGACCTTATCCACGCTAAGAGGATCCTGTTTAAAAACCTTTCCAACGCCGTCGATTCGAAATCGGTGATCGAAGCCATGGAAATGGTGCCCCGGGACAGATTCGTTCCCCCTGAGAGCCGCCACCTGGCCTACATGGACATAGCCTTGGCCATCGGCGAGGGTCAGACCATCTCTCAGCCATACATGGTGGCGATCATGACCAAGGCCCTGGGCTTGAGGGATACAGACAGGGTTTTAGAGGTGGGCACCGGCAGCGGGTACCAGGCGGCGGTTTTGTCCTTGCTGACCCCCAACGGTAAAGTCGTCACGGTAGAACTGATCACGTCCCTGGCCAAACGGGCGGAGACCCTGTTGGCGGAATTGGGGTACGCCAACGTCGAGGTGAGGGAAGCCGGCCCCACCCTGGGATGTCCTTCTTTAGGGCCCTTCGATGCCATCATCGTCGCGGCGGCGGCCCCTAGGCTCTCAGAATCTTTGATCGGTCAGATGGCGGTGGGAGGCAGGATGGTGGCGCCAGTGGGAACGCGGAAAAATCAGGAGTTGATTCAGGTGTTGCGTACCGGCGAGGGGCTATCCATCCAAGCGTTAGGCCGTTGCCGCTTCGTGCCTCTGATCGGCGAAGAAGCATTTCCAAAGGATTAGTGGCTATCATAGCCGCGGCGAATAGAACGCTATATGATCGAATTCCGCTAGACAACCCGTGACCTCAGATGTAGTATCGCTCTATACTCGAAACATTAGCCTCAAACTGAATTTCTGGAAACTCCAGGCATGGCAAACTCCGATCGCATCAATAACGTAAGCCGTGTCTTCGTGGGCCGTCAGCGGGAGATGGCTGAGCTAACAGCTGCCCTGGACGACGCTCTGACAGGCCAGGGCCGTTTGGCCATGCTTGCCGGTGAACCGGGAATCGGCAAGACCAGCACTGCCCGGGAGTTGGCTTCCCGAGCTGCGATGCGAGGCTTTCTGGTTCTCTGGGGCCGCTGCTACGAAGAAGAGGGCGCTCCGCCTTACTGGCCTTGGGTGCAACTCATCCGGTCCTATGTCGAAGAGGCGGACTCAGACCGGCTGCGGGCCGAATTGGGGCTAGGGGCCGCCGACATCTCGGAAATAGTTCCCTTAGTAAGGCAAAAACTTCCTGGGTTAGCGGCTCCCCCTGCCTTGGAGCCGGAGCAAGCCCGCTTCCGATTGTTGGATGCCGTAACTGCATTTCTAAAGAATGTGGCCCAGCCGCAGTCCGTTATGCTTGTGCTCGACGACATACACTGGGCCGACAAACCATCGCTTTCTCTCTTGGAATTCCTGGCCCGGGAGATGGGCGGAAGCCGGATGATGGTCGTAGCAGGCTACCGAGACCTCCAGTTGTCGCGTCAGCACCCTCTAGCGGAAACCCTGGCCCAGCTATCCCGTGAGCCTGTTTACCGCCGGTATTCGTTGGGTGGGCTGAGCCAGGAGGTAACGCCAAGTCTAATACAAGCGGCCACCGGTGTCCTGCCGGCCCAGGGGTTAGCGGAGACGATATTTACCCACGCTGAGGGCAATCCTTATTTCATGACCGAGATGGTACGTCTATTGGCCGAGCGGGGGGAACTGACCGAAGAAAGAATCGGTGACGCTCAGGACCTCAGATTACCCGATGGGGTTCGCGAAGCAATCGGTCAACGGCTGAACCGGTTGTCGGACGAATGCTATGAGGCGCTGACCACGGCATCCGTGATTGGGCGGGGGTTCAGTCTGCGCCAGCTAGAGCGGCTAATGGAGGGATTCTCTGAAGATCTGTTAATTAACGTGGTCGAAGAGGCGATCGGCGCAAGGATAATAGAGGAGTTGGCCGGTCCAGACGAGGGATATCAGTTCACCCACGGGCTGGTTCAGGAGACCTTGGCAAGCGAACTGTCGACCGCGCGCCGGGTGCGGATGCACGCCCGCATCGGCGAAGCATTGGAGGCTCTGTACGGTACAAACGCGCCGGACCATGCCGCGGAGTTGGCCCACCATTTCGCTCAGGCGGAGCCGGTTCTCGGAATCGAGAAGCGGGTGCATTATTCCCTGGTAGCCGGAGAGCGGGCTTTGGGTGTTTACGCATGGGAAGAGGCCGAAGTCCATTTTGAACAAGGGTTGAACGCTAAACGGGTCCCCCTTACCGGCATCGAGCCGGTGACGGACTGCGAAACTGCGGCGCTTCTCTTCGGCGTGGCCCGTGCCCAGCAGGCAATGGCTGATAGGTTGCTGTTTCAGCAGATTGGATACGCTCTACAGCGCTCCTTTGACTACTACGCTGGGTTGGGAGACGTGGACCATGCGTTGTCTGTGGCGGAGCATCCTTCGTACGATTTCATAAATGGTGGTGACCCCGGCCTGTTAACCAAGGTTTTTATTGGAGCTCTGGCGCTTGTGCCACCCGATTCCCACGAGGCTGGGCGCATCTTATCGAACTTTGGCCTGTTGTTGGGCCTACGACAAGATGACTATGACGGCGCTCAGGAAGCCTTGGGCAAGGCCCTCGATATCGCCCAACGCGATGAGGACCGGCCCCTGGAGATGCGGACCTTGGCGCATGCCGCATCGGTGGACAACTATCACCTCCGCTGGCAGGAAGGACTGAGCCGGGCCCTGAGGGTCACCGAGCTGTCACAGGGCCTAGACGACATCCACAACGAGGTCACGGCCCGCTACTTCGCTATGAGCATGCTGATGAGCGTAGGCGACCCTACGGGCGCTCTCCATCATGGGACAGCCATACTTCCTCTAGCGGAACGGCTGCGCGACCGGTTCTGGCTGGGCGGAGCACTATGGAAAAATGGGACCGTGCGGCGCCTGGCAGGAGATTGGCAGGCTGCCCGAGACTTTGGAGACCGCAGCCTTGCCGTGCGGCCCGGGCACCATACGGTCATCACCGACCTGGCGATGTTAGAGTGTGAGGTTGGTGAGATGGACAAGGGCCAGGCCTACCTGGGGCAGCTTTTGGAGGAAATGCGCCTGTCGCTGCCCGGTCAGTACCCCTTAACCCATGCATACTCTGCTATGGTAATCCCCTTGGCCGAGCGCATCACTGGCTCGGGTTACTTATTGGACGTGGTCGAAGCAGCGGCCAAAAATGCTCTCGACTCACCATCTGCAAATCCTAATGTCACCACGCGAGCCAGAGCAGGTCTGGCGCTGCTGGCGGTGCAACGCGCCGACGTTGCGGCGGCTGAAGAGCAGTATGGCGCCCTCGGGTCCGCCAAGGGCATTATGCTGTGGTGGTTGATTAGCGGCGACCGTCTGCTAGGACTTTTGGCCCAAACCATGGGCAACCTTGATCAGGCGGCAACACACTGCGAGGACGCCCTCGCCTTCTGCCGCAAAGCGGGCTACCGGCCCGAATTGGCCTGGGCCTGCTGCGACTACGCCGATGTCCTTCGTGAGAGAAACGGTCCAGAGGACCGCGCCAATGCTGTTGCCCTGATGGACGAATCTTTGGCCATCGCTACCGAATTGGAGATGCGGCCATTGATGGAGCGGGTGGCTGTGCGTCAGGAGAGAATACGGGCGTTACCTGGGGTTGCGCCCTTCTACCCCGACGGCCTCACTGAACGAGAGGTGGACGTGCTGCGGCTGATCGCCGCCGGCAAGACCAACTTGGAGATTGCCGAAGAGTTGGTCATAGCCGAAGGCACCGCGCGCAGGCACGTGGCCAACATCTACGAAAAGATCGGCGCCGCCAACCGTGCCGAGGCAACGAGGTATTGGCTGACTTCGGGGCTCGCTTAAGTCACGGTGATATAATCCGGCCAACGTATTTCCGTTTCGGGTGATCTTCCAAGTTGGGGTTGCCCCGGTGGAGTAGCTTCGGACCATGGACTCCTTGATAGCGCGCTTTGGTCTGGGTGATCCGGGGTGGTTGGACCCGGCCGTAACGGGAGCACTGTTCTTGCTCACCGCCATCCTGGCCGCGGTCTTCCACAAGCTGCTATTCCCCCTGATCCTCCGCATCACCGCTAGGACTCCCACGGACCTGGACACCCGCATGGTGCGGGCCACCCGTCTGCCTATGACGGCGGGCGTCATCGTCTTGGGCGTCTATCTGTCTATAAGCCTTCCCCTGGATTTGGAAGCCGGACCCCAAAGCGCCCTGGATAACGCCGTTGGTGTCGTTGGACTCCTACTAGGGATAGTGGCGGTCGCTTCGGCCGTCTCCCAGGTGTTCGGTTGGTACATCGATTCCTTGGGCGATTCGCCGTCCTCCCGAATGAACATAAGGATGTTGCCGCTTCTGCGCCGGATCACGACGGCGATTATCTATGCCATCGGCGGTCTGTTGATCCTTGATCTGTTGACTATCAACATCAATCCGCTGGTGGCCAGCTTGGGCCTGGGCGGTTTGGCGGTGGCCTTGGCGGTTCAACCCACCCTGGCCAACCTGTTCGCCGGCTCTTACGTGATGACCGAAGGGATCATTCATCCCGGCGACTATATTGAGCTTGATGGAGGCACGGCGGGATACGTGGTGGAGGTGAGCTGGCGCAGCACCCGTCTCCGCACGTGGGGAAACAACCTGGTGGTGGTGCCCAACGCAAAATTCGCCGAGACTATTATCACCAATTACAATCAGCCCTTGCCGGCGGTGAACGTGTATCTGACCTGCGGTGTCAGCTACGATAGCGACTTGGACCGGGTGGAGGATGTATGCATGGAGGTGATGGGGGAGGAACTGGAAACCAATCCTGACGCAATCAAAGAGTACGGCGCCTGGTTCGCCTTCGACAGTTTTAGTGATTCCAACGTGAATTTTTGGCTGTTTATCCAGGCTAAAGACCGATTGGGTAGCTACACCTTGCAATCGGGGTTGATCAAGCGGTTACACGGGAGGTTTCGCGAAGAGGGGATCGTAATCAACTACCCAATGCGCACATTGCAGTTCCCTGAGGGTTGGGGTCCCGATGCGCTGTCTGGCGTAAATGGCGCCCGAGGCGACGGCAGAAGAGGCCGAAAGCCAGGATCCCGGCGTAGGGCCCCAGGCCGTCCGCAGGCCGCGGTCCGTTCCAGAACGAGGCGGGCCACCCAAGATGTGGTAGGCGGCGGTGATGCCTCGAGTATTGATGCTGGAGGAGGCGAAGGACCCGGCGGAGCATAAAATGTGCGGGGGTAACCTCCCAGAAGTGCTTGCCTGTGCCCACCCAGCCGACTATAATCCAAGTGTCCCCCCCTCAATTCAGTTCCCTCCACGCATCAGGGGGCCTGTAGCTCAGGCGGTTAGAGCGCGGTCCTGATAAGACCGAGGTCGATGGTTCGAGTCCATCCAGGCCCACCAGAGCCCTCGAGAAGGGCTTTTCCAGATACGAAATGACGGCTTTCGCTCTCAGGTGCCACCAGATGCATGGTCGTCAAGCAGGTTTTTGACCACAGTCTTCGCGAATCCGGCAAACGGTTCATCAGCAGCCTGAAGGCCTC
>DAOUHE010000176.1:0-2212 GCA_034428715.1 Dehalococcoidia bacterium
TTCGTGCTTGAAAAGCAGTGTAAGCGGGCGTCAACAAAACGGGGTTTCGCACCGCGGCACAACCTCTCATTCACGCGCATATGTGCACCACACGACCGTCCCCCAAAGTGGTGACCAAAGTGGTGACAGTACCCGGAAATGGCGAGATTCCTACTCAAAAACGTGTCTCAGCCAGTTCTTCACGAGCATCTCCGTGACCACGCCAGACCATGCCTCCCAACAACCCACCCTCGACTCCGCGACACGCTCGTGTACCAAGAGGCGTCGCCATCAGGTCCAACCACGCCGGCGTCGTGAATCGTGGCCGACGTACGTGATGCACTTGGCAGGCACGCCGCGCCGAAGCAGTAACCAAACCCGTAACCAAAGGCACCGAAGGCTGTTTTTCTACTTGGACAGAGCCTCGTATGGCCCACCTCCACAAGGACATACGTTCTACTTTCCAGCCCGGCCGGCACCCTCGCCACTCTCAAACGGGGCAGTTTTTCCCCTTCTCACGCCTCATTTTGCTGACAACCTCCCCTTTTACGAAGATACCTAGGTGAGTAGAATCAGGTATGCGTACAGATGTTCGCCTACTTGACTGCGCACAAACTCGTAACAGGAGGCACAGAAAATGGCTAGAAAAAAGCCCAGAAAATTGACGCACGCTTTCGTCCACTCGGTCGCTAAGGACGGCCGCTACGGAGACGGCAGAGGTGGCCACGGTCTCTCCCTGCTCGTCAAGGCGGCCAAGATCCCCGGCAGATGGTCCAAAACGTGGTCGCAATCACTTCGCGTCAATCGATCTCCAGTCACCGTCGCCCTCGGCGCCTACCCGGCCGTCACTCTCGCGATGGCCCGGGCCAAAGCCCTCGAGAACGCGACACTAGCCGCCCAGGGCATCGACCCACGAGCCCCAAAGCAGAGCATCCCCACCGTGGACCAAGCCTTTGACCAACTGATCGCGATGCGCACACCCACATGGACTGGCGAAAAAACTGCCGGCAACTGGGAAAGAGCCAAACAGTTTTGCCAACCGATAGGATCCATGCTGGTGTCAGACATCAAACCTACGGACGTACTCGAGATAATCGAGATTCCCTGGACCGACAATCCATCTACCGGCCGAGACGTACGCAGCAAGCTTTCGTCGGTCTTCCAACTGACCATCACCCAAGGGCACCGTGATTCTGATCCCGCCAACAAACACATCACCCAACACTTGGGCAGACAGCCCCGGACATCACACCACAAGTCGATTGACCACACCAAGCTGGGCTCCGCCCTGAAGCTCGTCAGAGACGCCGACGTCTGGTGGGCGGTGAAAATGGCTCTCATTTTCCTGGCCCTCACCTGCACCCGCAGCGCAGAGGTGCTGAAAGCAACATGGGATGAATTTGACCTTGACTCAGAATTCCCCACATGGACGATCCCCGCCAGCAGGATGAAGAACCGATTGGCCCATACCGTCCCTCTATCCACCCAGGCGGTCGAAGTAGTGCTCTACGCAGAAGAGATGACCGGTGGCGTCGGACTCGTTTTTCCTCCTCAGCGCGGCGGCCCTTTCATGCACGGCTTAATGCTCTCGTTGCTGCTGAACAGGCTCAAGATACCGTGCGTCCCCCACGGTCTGAGGTCCACCTACAGAAACTGGGCCGGGCGAAACCCGGACATCCCCTTCGCACCCGCCGAGATGGTCTTGGCCCATGCACCCAGCAACGCCGTTGTGGCAGCGTACCTCAACGATGAATTTGTCGAAGAACGCCAGCCGATCATGCAGAGATGGGCCGACTATATCTGCGGGCCCATGGGTACGGTCCGGCCCCAGTAGAGCCGGACCCCCATCCCCTACCCAAAACTTCCGCTGCGCGATAAAGGGGGTTATCGCGCAGCTTTCGTCGGGTTGAGATAACCGACGCCAGGGCAAAACGACCCACAAAGGGCGGCTCATTTGAGCCGCCCTTTTGCTGCCATAACAGGACAGCTCACCAAGCCAAACAGCCCGCCAGAGCACGTTGCTGGCCAGCTTTGCACACCAAGGGCCCAGATCTCAACAGCGCCGCCCTGAGCGCACCCGCCAACACCAAGGAGACGAACCCCACCACCACCGGAGACCACCATGCCGAACAAAACACGAGGCGTCGGACTGTTCACCGCCGAAAACATCGTGGCAGTAATTAGAGCAATCCCTGAAAGTGACGGCACGTACCGAGACGTCGCCCGTAAGGCC
>DAOUHE010000177.1:0-7835 GCA_034428715.1 Dehalococcoidia bacterium
CCTAAAATCCCCAAACCGCTGGTCTACGCCCAAGTCTCCCCCTTGGGAACCTCTTTTGCGACCCCGTAACCGTAACCAATCCCGATGCTCCTGAGGTGGACTAGCCAGGAGCCAGCCGAAGCCGGCCAATTCGTTCCAGTATCCCACATAGCATTTCCCGGCTCACTAGCACCTCAGCAAGCTGAAACACCATATGCTTGGTCATTTGAGCGCCGTCTTCAAGCGATTGGGGAATGGAAGATGCGGGTTCCGTAAATAAAGCTAACGCCAATACGACGTAGGGGCGCACGGCCGTGCGCCCCTACGCCTGGCCTTTCAAGACGGGTTTCCGTATACCAAATAATAAAAGGCGTACAAATGAGTAGGGACACGCCATGCCGTGTCCCTACTCCCTTACGGATATGGCACTTAAACGAAAGCCACAATGTAGGCAGCATGACCAACTATACTGGCCTCAGCGGGCTTTACCTTGGATTTAGATTATTACCCATTCTGCTATTAACTATCATACGAAGGAGCCGGGCATCTAGCCGCGATGCCCGGCTCCAATACCATCGGTGTTAAGCTTGTGGAAGCAATTCCTTTGCTCCCCCTGGGCCTACAAAAAGCTATGCGTGGGAGAATGCCTCCATGGCCTTGGCGTATTCCGCGCGGGGGAACTGTTCGCCGTTGGGCACCTTCATGCCATCAGTAAATATCTCCAACCGGTTGCCGTCGGGGTCCAGGAAGTAGAACGACCGGCTTCCGCTGCCACCAACGTTGCCGCCGCCCTCGATGCCATGGATCAGCGGACCGGCGACGGGTTCCACGCCGCGCTCGTGTAGATGAGCCAGGGCCCTCAAGAATTCGTCTCTGTTTTCCACTTCCAGTGCTATCTGTTGAATCAACCTCACCGGCTGGCCGTCTATGCTGACGTCGGTGCCGGCAGGTGCGGTGCCTATCACTATGTTGTGGTGGTCTTCGTCGAACCGCAGAAAGGCTGTCTCGGTGCCGTTCGGGTTCTTGCCGCGACGGGTAACGGTACAGCCTATGACCTCGGTATAGAACTTGAAAGAACGGTCGAAGTCGGAAACCAAGAATCCTACGTGTCCGATGCGCTTGATGTTTATCGCCATTTCTGTTGCCCTCCATCTTGGGAAAAATATGCCCGCCATCCCCCTGGCGGAACGCTTAGGTTGGGCCGATGGTACTCCCGGCCACCGAAGCCGTCAAGACACTGGTCAACGCCGTTTTCTAGTGATGCCAGTCATATCCAGCTCCGCCCTGATAAGTTTATTGGTCCGTCAGGTAAACGTGCCTCAGCCTGGGTATCACCATGGGGAAGAGGAAATAATCTCGAACGTTGGGCTTCAACAAGACGTAGCCCGAATCCCCGTGCCACAGCGGTATCCATGGTGCGTCCTCCAGAATCAACTTTTCGGCCTGGTGGTACAGATCAAATCTCTTTACTTGATCCTGCTCGGTCCTGGCCTGCTCCAACAGCCGGTCCACTTCCGGGTTGGCGTAGTTAATATGGTTGTTGCTGCTTTTCGAGTGCAGGAGAATGTCCAGGAAATTCTCCGGGTCGGGGTAGTCGGCCACCCAACCCGCTCCGCCGTACATCTGAAACCTACCGGCCCGTTGATCTTGCAGATAGGTGGCCCATTCGGTCTGAAGCACATCCACTTCGATGCCCAGAGTCTGCTGCCACATCGCCAAGATCGCCTCGGTAGATGACGAGATGGACGATCCGAACGATCCGGGCAGCGACAATGTGATATCGGGGAACTCGTCCATGTTGGCGCCATATTTGGACTCACTAAGGAGCCGCTTGGCTTTTTCTGGGTCAAAGTCGTATTCCCCCACCGACTCTTGATAGCCCGGAAACCCCGGCGGCAAAACCGAGTTGGCCGGGGCCAGCAAACCCTTCAGCAGGGTCGTGGATATCGTGTCCCGGTCGATGGCGTAATTCAACGCCAGCCGTACCTTTGGGTCGTCAAAGGGCGGCTCGGCCACGTTCATCCCCATGTAATAGGTGCTGAAGCTGGGAGGAGCCTGATTTACATCCCGGTTCAGCGGGTTGGCGGGATCGAGGATCGCATCCAGGTTGGTCAGGCCCACGCCGGTGACGTGGATCTCGTCGTTTTCGTACATCAACAAGGCGTCGCCGCCGCTGAGGATGTGCAGGACTTCCGCAAGGTGGGGTGCTCCCAGATGATAGCCTTCAAAGGCCGTAAGCCGGATCACCTCGCCGGGCGTGTATTCCGCCAGCCGGAAGGGGCCAGTACCATTGGGCGACCGCAACCAAGTGGCGTCGCCGGTCACGTTGTTCTTGTCCAAAACGAATGAAGTGGGATAGGTCAGTTTTGCCAGGAAATAGGCTTTGGGCGCATCGGCCGTTATCTCAATGGTCTGGTCGTCGATGACCCTGACCCCGGAAACGTCGCTGGCGATGCCATTAGCCTTGTCTTTGAATCCAACTATGTCGCCTAAGAACAGATCCACTGTGGGGGCTTGGGTAGCCGGGTCTCCGGCCCGCTCTATGGACCATTTCACGTCCTGGGCGGTTACCTTCCGGCCATCATGGAAAGTGGCGTTATTTCTGAGATGGAAGGTATATGTGCGCCCGCCGTTGGTGACGTCCCAGTCTTCGGCCAGATCGGGAGCTATCTTCAAATCTTTGTCGATGGTAGCCAGGCCGCCAAACACCTCTACTATGATACCCGCCGAGGTGGTGTCGCCGGCCAGGTGAGGGTCTAAGGTGGGCGGGTCGCTGTAAAGCCGTATGAAGGTGCCACCTTTAATCGCTGCCGGGTCTATTCCAGTTGCCTGAGCTTCAGGTGTCGGGACCACGGTAGACACGGAGCCGGAATCGGCCGCCGAAGAGCCAGCCGCTTCAGTCTCGGCTTTCAAGTCCGTAGTAGGCGCTGCTGCGGGAGGTTCGGCCTGGCTGCCGCATGCCACGGCAATCATTAGTAACAGTGGCGCCACCAGTAAAAGTAATTTCATTTTCATCCTCTATCTTTATCACTTTGGATTCGGCCGTGCCGGGAAATAACAGCCGGGCTTATTTAAGTAATACGCCGGATTCACTCCCTAAGATTTGATCTGAGATGCCTTATCATCGAGATCGCCGTTTCAAGGACTCGGCATTCAGGCGCTTCCCCTCGCGGTTGCAGCCCAAACCCGGCGAAGTCATGGCGGAGTCTACGTCCAGTTGAACAAAAGACTTAGCAAATACTAAGTATGCCTGGATAGCATGGAACCATTATACGACGTTGGGCCGCGGCCAAATACGGTGTGGGTTACTGTTTTTAGCTTGACTCGCCCTTTACCCAGCCTTATGCTCCCTGTAGGCGGCGCCTGGCAATACCCACTTCGGGGCACGAGGCGCGGCCAAGCCAAGATTGACCCTGGGTGTGAATATGACTCAACAACGATCCGACAGCGGTCCCTCCCACGGTTGCACCGATACACATGCCCATATTGCCTCTTTGGCATTTCTCCAAGAAGTGAAACGTTCAGCCTCAAGCTTTGGCGTGGAAGTGGAAGAAACACCGGCCGGCCACGCCATCACATTTCCCGGCCTGCCCCGCCTGCGCCCAGCGGGAGGTGGACTCTGCGACACAGAAGACCGGGCCGGGTGGATGGAGTCGAATGGGGTAGACCGTCAAATACTGGCCGCGTGGCTAGACATTCAAGGCTATACCCTTCCCAAGGAAATTGAGGCTACCTGGGTTCGCCTGCTGAACGAGCACATTTCACAGATAGGGTCGGACAGCGGCGGCAGATATGTGGGCTTGGCAGCGGTGCCACTGCGTGATGGAGACTTGCCGGCCAAAGAGTTGGAATACGCTGTCACAACCCTGGGTATGGCTGGGACCATGTTGCCCAGCGACCCGGTGGACATAGACATCTCAGATCCCAGCCTGGAACCACTCTGGGCAGCGGCGGAATCGTTGAACGTACCCGTTCTGTTGCATGGCGCCAGTCATAGCAAATGGGCCAACGTAGGCCCTCCGTATTTGGCATTCAGCTTGGGCCGGACCCTAGACACCACCATTTTGGCGGCAAAGCTGATCCTGGGTGGCCTGATGGACCGCCATCCCGATCTAAAACTGATGCTTTGCCACGGCGGCGGATTCCTCCCCTATCAGATCGGCCGGATCCACCAGGAGTACGTCCGCAGCACGGAAAAGGTAGTGGAGCTCAGGCTGGAAGGGCCAGAGTCGTATCTGCCCATGCTGTACTACGACACGGTGACCCTCAATCCCCGCTCGTTGCGGCTGTTGCTGGACCCGGCGGGATCGGAGCACGTCATGTTGGGGTCCGACTACGTTTGGGAGCCCATGGGCGGAGGCATCAAGGACGCCGTCCAAGCGGCGGGTCTGCCAAGGCAGCAGACGGACGACATATACTCCAACACGGCGTCGAAGTTTTTTCAGCGGTAACCCTGGAAACGGAGCTCAATACCAAAAACCCATCCCAATAATCCAAAGGCCAAACCAGGGAGAGCAAAACGAGAGGGTCTGCTGGGGGTCGCCGGACGAAGTAAGGGATGCTTTGATCGATTTGGCGGAGAGTCTTGGTGGCGAAACTTTGATGCTGAATTTGAACCAGGGCGCAATGCCCGACGACATGTACGTGCGAAACGTCAAGCGGTTCGGAGAGGAAGTCCTTCCGGCTCTAAAGGCTCACCAGGTGACCACGGTGCCTTTGGACTAAGATAACGTCGCTGAGACTCAGAATCTGAGCCAGAGTCACCTCGTTGTCTTAGGCGTCCTCTCCTTCATCCTGGACACCCATCGGCCCTGATTCCATCGGAACGCTAACTGGAGCCGGTGTACGAAACCGCTAGACCCCAGGAATAGCCGATTAATCCAAATCAACGGACGGCGTAAAGAGCTCCATCATGGCTTCCGAAATAGATTACCCCATCAGCGATGGCCGGAGAAGTGAACACCCCGGTTTGTGATGGTGTGCCCCATGTCCACTTTGCTCGGCCAGTCTCGCCGTCTATTGCATATAGTCCCGAATTGCTATTCGCGACATAGACCACGCCTTCGGCGATGGCTGGTGAAGTAAACATTCCTACTGCTTGTTCGAATCTCCACTTCTCCTGACCAGTCTTAGCATCTACCGCATGCAGAAACCTGTCTCCAAAATAGACCGTTCTGTTGAAGAATGAGGGAGCGGGAAACGTGGAGAAGACCCGTGACAAAATTGCGAGCGCGTCCACTGCAGCCGCGAACCTCCATTTCTCCTCTCCAGACTCCATGTCTAGCGCATAGAGAATTCCATCTTCGCTTCCAAAGTAGACTATCCCATCGGCAATGGTCGGGGAAGATGATACCTCCATTGCTTCCAAAGTAGACTGTTCCATTGGCAATGGCCGGGGAAGATGATACACCACCGTCCGTTTTAAACCTCCACTTTTCCTGGCCCGCCATCGCGTCTACTGCATACAAATGTTCATCATTGCTTCCAAAGTAGACTATTTCATTGGTGATGGCTTGGGAAGATGATACACCACCGTCCGTTTTGAACCTCCACTTTTCCTGGCCTGTCATCGCATCCACTGCATACAGATGACCGTCAGCGCTTCCAAAGTAGACTATTCCATCGGTAATGGCTGGGGAAGAAAACACCGTGTCTCCTGTTCGGAATCTCCATTTCCTCTGGCCAGTCTCGACGTCGACAGCGTAGAGAGAGCCAAAATTGCCCCAACTTCCGATGTATACCGTCCCATCGGCAACCGTTGGGGAAGAGAAAATGGGTTGATTACTAGTAGTGGTAAAATGCCAGCTTTCTCCGCTAAGCTGTTCGACACCCTTGGTGTCATAGACCCCGGTCCGCTGCAGGTCTGCCCTAAACATTGGTCCGCTGGGTTGGACTTTTGGTGTCGGCGTGGGCGTGGCGGTCGGTAGAGTGGTAGGTTCGGGCGCTGCGGTCGGTAGTGGCGTCGGTGTGAGCGTTGCGGTAGGTAGTAGCGGCGTCGGTGTGAGCGTTGCGGTAGGTAGCGGCGTCGGTGTGGGCACGGCGGTGGGTAGCGGCGTCGGTCTGGGCACGGCGGTGGGTAGCGGCGTCGGTGTGGGCGTGGTCATCAAGATTTGGGTTGCTGTGGCTTCATCGCCGCAACCTGTTCCAAGAATGGTCAGGAGACCGAGAAGTGGCCCGAGTAGGAAGAGTCTGACCAACCTATCCATCTAATCACCCGTAGTTCGCGAACGAACTCGTATCTCCTTGATCAAACTGATTTCACTGAAAATTTGAATTAGGGATGTGGAGAACTATAAAACGGCATCGTGAGCGCGTCAACAGGCTTGGGATTCGAGAAAGAGAACCATTCTCATGGGGTATCCATCTTCTTGATGATGGCTGAATAGTCGTTGCACCGGGGTCGATCGCCAAAGTCACCGACAGGTCGTCTCGTGTAGCTTCAACCTTGACCCCGAAGGCCGCGAACGTTGCCCTCTTTCCCTCTTGGTCCAGGTTGTCGAGTCCCTCCGCCAGCCGCCTGCAGTACTCCGCGATTCGTTCCGCAGCATGCACCGCGTCGTCCTTCTTTTTCTGCTGGTCCTCCAACATGCCGAGCTCCCGTGCCATCTCGTCGCAACGCAGCTTCAATGGGCCGATCCGGTTCTCCAAGAGTTCTAGGTCGATCATGTCCTTCTGGCGCAGATCGATGAGAATGCCTTGCTGCTTCTTCAGGTCCGCTATGTCACGGCGGAGCTTGGTCATCCTCTCGGCCAGGTCTCCGTCGCCCGTTTGGGCATAGCGTTGTACCTGCCGGCTGACTACCTCAGGTTGCCGGATGGTCCTTGAGACCATCTCCCACACCGTTCTTTCCAGCCGGTCCCCCCTGATGTTACGCGCATCGCAGGTGGCTGGTCTTTCCGCCCTGGGTCTGGTGCTTATGCATCGATAGTACCGGTACCCGCGAGCCTGCATGCTGCCCACCGCTGGGCTTCCGCACTTCCCGCACTTGGTGAAGCCCGTCATCATATAGCGGGGGCCCTTTCCTTTCCACCTTGACGGTCTTGCAGCCAGGCGTTCCTGCACGGCCTCGAAGAAACCCGCGGTGATGAGTTGCGGGGTGAAGCCCTCGACCAGAATCGCCTCTGAGTCGGGCTTCTTGGTGACTTCCTTCTTGCCACCCTTCACACTGCGGTGGCGGAATCTGCCATAGTATTGGACCCCTGTGTAGGCCAGGTTCTTCAGGGTCTTTTTCACGCGGTCTTGACTCCACAACTTCCCGGTTTTGGTGGGTATCCTTTTCTCGTTCAACATGCAGGCAATTCGATACATACTGATGCCTTCCGAGGCCCACTGGAACACCATCCGGACCACATCGGCCTCCGTTTCGTTGATGACCCTTCGCCGCAGAGCGGGGTCGTAGTCGTACCCGTACAGGCCTATCCCGCCGGTGGCGGGCATGCGGCCGTCCTTGGCAGCCTGTTCCTTGCCGCGCATCGTGCGTTCCATGAGTTGGAGCCGCTCCCTCTGCGCCGCGTATCCCATGAAGTAGGTCAAGAGTTGACCTTCAGGAGAGGTGTCCGATGGTCCCCTGACGAATTCCAGGCTGACGCCGGCATCAATGAACACGCTTTGGATGTTGAGCAGATCCAGCGGATTCCGGGAGAGGCGATCGTAGTCATAGACAATCACAATGTCCACCTCCCGGTTCTGCACGGCTTGGAGCATCAGGTTTAGGCCCGGTCTGTCTATGTATGCGCCCGACTCCATCTCGCGCCAGATGTGTTTGGGGTCGACCTGGTAGCCCAGCTCGATTGCCTTCAGCCGGGCTTGCTCCTCCTGGGTTTCCAGGGAGGTTCCTTCCTCTCCCTGCTTGACGG